>DASSEA010000344.1:0-4023 GCA_035696805.1 Casimicrobiaceae bacterium | reverse complement strand
CGGTGGATCGGAAGTCGCGACAGGTCCTCGTCGTCGAGTGCGATCTCGCCGCCGTCGGGCGCGACGAGCCCGACGATCATGTAGAAGCACGTCGTCTTGCCGGCGCCGTTCGGCCCGAGCAGGCCCACGACTTCACCGCTCGCGACTTCGAGCGAAACGTCGTGAACGACGGTGCGAGCCTTGTAGCGCTTGCGAAGATGCGCGGCCGAGAGTTTGCTCACTTGTGGGCAGGCGCCGGTCCCAGCGACGCGTCCGGCGTGAGCCGTAATGGCGGCGCTCGTCTGGCCGCAGCCTTGTCGCGTGTCGCCGTGGCGTCCTTGCCCGCCGGCTCCTTGCCCGACGCGTCCTTCGCTGCGGACGAATCGCCTTTCGGGCCGAGCGGTGATTCGGAGCGCGGCTGGAACACGCCGCGCACGCGATCGCCCGGCCCTTCGACGCCGGGCGCGTCGGGTCGTCCTTCGGCCTTGAAGATGCCCGTCGCGCTGTTGTACGAAACGTAGTTGCTGCGGATTTCGTCGCTGCCCTGTTTCAGCAGCGCCCGATCGAACAGTTCGAGCAGCTGCTTCTGGCCGTCGTACACGGCGCGTTGCGCGTAGCCCTCGTAATACTCGTCGGAATCATCCTTCTTCTGCCGAAAGCTGACCGGGTTGCCGGTCGCGGTCGCCGACAGCGAGTTGTCGGCGTTCTGCTTGAAATCGATGCGATCGGCGCGGATCGTCATCGTGCCCTGCGTGATGACGACATTGCCTTTCAGCGTTCCGATGCGCTTTTCGAAATCGACCTCGGCCGGTTGCTCGGCGGAGAAGTTGATCGGCTTGTCGCGATCGGCCTTCTCGGCGCACGCCGGTGGCGCGACGATCGCGGCCAGCGTGCCCACGAGGAGCAGCGTACCGTGGAGCGCCGCACGCACGCGTTGCTTCATCTGGAAATGTCCTGGGGCTGGAACGTACCGCTGACCTGCGACTTGATGCGGACGGTCTTGGCCTTGTTGTCGAACTCGAGGCCTCGGCCGCGGATTATTCCACGCGGCTCGACGATCGTCACCGGCTCTTCGGTGCTGACGCGCTGATCGCGCGTGGTGACGTGCAGCGATTCGGTGACGAGCCTCACCGGACCGCCGGGTTGCCCGTCCCGGGCCGCTGGCGTGGCCGCGCGCTCCACCTGCACGTGGCCGGTGAAATCACCCTGGTTGCGATCGCCGTCGATGCGACCGCGCTCGGCGGTGATCGTCAGCGTCGGCCGATCGGGTTCGGCGAGCGACAGCCGCGGCGTCTGCAGTTCGGCGCTGTCGTCGTCCGGAAAATGCTCGGCGCGTGCCGCCGACAGCGTCTCGCGCGGATTGCCGAACTTGTCGAACGTGATCGCCTTGAAGTCCTGCAGGAACAGATCCGGATCGTGACGCGACGAACCGTCGCGCCGTGACGGCGGCGGCTGCACCTGCGCATCCAGCCAATACGTGAGCGCCGCGAGCGCGCCGAGCAAGAGCACCGGCGACCACGCGACGATGCGGTCGATGAGCGCGCGCGTGCGATCCATTCGTCGGTCGACGCGTCAGCGCGCGTCGGGCACGGCGGCGAGCGGCGGCAGCGCCTGCGCGTCGCGCACTTCCGCCGCGCCGCTGCGGCCCTGCGCTTCCAGAATCAGGTCGGCGAGCTCGCGCACGGCGCCGCTGCCGCCGTCGCGCGCGGTGACGTAATGGGCGTGCGCGCGCACGGCCGCCGGCGCGTGGGGCACCGTCGCAGCGAGCCCGCACACCGCGAGCACCGGAATGTCCGGCAGGTCGTCGCCGATGTGCGCGCATTGCTCGGCGGCGAGGCCGAGTTCGCCGCGCAGTCGTTCCCACGGCGTCAGCTTGTCGTGTGCGTCGAGCACGACGTGGGGGATCCGGAGCTGCTGCGCGCGGTGCGTGACGGCCGGTGCGGCGCTGCCGGTTATCCACGCGACGACGATGCCCGCGCGGGCGAGCAGATTGAGCGCAACGCCGTCGAGCGCCGAAAACGCCTTGAACTCGCGCCCGTGATCGTCGACGTAGATCCGTCCATCGGTCAGCACGCCGTCGACGTCGCAGGAGAGAAAGCGCACGCGCCGTGCGCGGGCGTAGAGTGCGTCGTCCATCGAGCTGGCTCTAGATGACGCGGGCGCGGAACAGGTCGTGGACGTGCACCGCGCCGGCCAGCCGCTGCGCGTCGTCGACGACGACGAGTTGCGTCACCTTGGGCGGCGTTTCCATCAACAGCACGCAATCGGCGGCGAGGCGCGAGGGCTCGATCGTGCGCGGCGTGCGCGTCATCACGTCGGCGACGCCGCGCTGCATGACATTGGTTTCGTGGCCGAGGCAGCGGCGCAGATCACCGTCGGTGAAGATGCCGCACACCGCCTCACCGTCGGTGACGATCGTCATCCCCATGCCCTTGCTGCTCATTTCGACGATCGCTTCGGCGAGCGTCGCGGAGCGTTCGACGCGTGGCACCGCACCACCTGTTCGCATGACGTCCGCGACGCGCGTCAGCAGGCGCCGCCCCAGCGCGCCGCCGGGATGCGACCGCGCGAAGTCCTCGACCGAGAAACCGCGTGCATCGAGCAGCGCCAAGGCAAGCGCGTCGCCGAGCGCAAGCGCTGCGGTCGTGCTGGCGGTCGGCGCCAGGCCGAGCGGGCATGCCTCGGTGTCGACCGCGGCGTCGAGATGAACATCGGCGGATTGCGCGAGCGAGCTCTGCTCGTTTCCCGTCAAGGCGATCAGCGCCGCACCCTGCCGCTTGAGATGCGGCGTCAACAGGACGAGTTCGTCGGTCTCGCCGGAATTCGACAGCATGACGACGACGTCGTCGGCGGCGATCATCCCGAGGTCGCCGTGGCCTGCCTCGGCCGGGTGCACGAAGAACGCCGGCGTGCCGGTCGACGCAAGCGTCGCGGCGAGCTTGCGCGCGACATGTCCTGACTTCCCGATGCCGGAAACGACGACGCGCCCGCGACAGCGAAGCATCAGTTCGACCGCCGCAATGAACGGTGCGCCGAGGCGGGTGGCGAGCGCGGAGATGGCCGACGCTTCCGTTTCGAGCACGTTGCGCGCGAGCGAGAGCGCACGCGCATGATCGACCCGGCGGGCATCGGCGCTGCGCGGTTTCGTGCGTACACCGGCGTCTGCGGTCATCGTGGGAAGTATACCGCCCGTGATCATCTTGGAAGGCGAACGGGCGGCGCCGCCTGCGCGATCCTGTGTCGGCCGCGTCCTCTACGCGGGCAGCACGCGCGCATCGTGATAACGTCGCCGGACGATCGACGCGAAGAGCCTTGATGCCCGAGACGTTGCTGCTGATCCTGCTCCTGCTTGCGGCGTCGGTCATCGTCGTGACGATCTGCCGCCGTGCGCGCCTGCCGCCGATCCTCGGCTACTTGATCGTCGGCATTGCGCTGGGGCCGCACGCGCTCGGTGTGGTGCCCGATGACGCGGCGACGCGCCACCTCGCCGAGTTCGGGATCGTGTTCCTGATGTTCTCGATCGGGCTCGAATTCAGCCTGCCGCAATTGCGCGCGATGCGGCGCGCGGTGTTCGGCCTCGGTTTTTCGCAGGTGGCGATCACGACGATCGCCGCCATGATCGTCGTGCAATTGCTGGGTTACGGCTGGCGGGCGGGCGTCGTCCTCGGCGGCGCGCTCGCGATGAGCTCGACTGCCATCGTGTCGAAAATGCTGGCCGAACGCTCGGAGCTCGGCTCGCCGCACGGACGCGACATCATGGGCATCCTGCTGTTCCAGGACTTGGCCGTCGTCGCGTTCCTGATCCTGATTCCGGCGCTCGCCGGTACCGGCGCGAACCTCCCCAGTGTGCTGGGCGTCGCGTTTGCAAAGGCGGCCGTCGCGCTCGCGATCATCCTGTTCCTGGGGCAGCGCCCGATGCGCGCGTGGTTCCACGTCGTCGCGCGCCAGCGTTCGCCGGAACTGTTCGTCCTGAACGTCCTGCTCGTTACGCTCGGCATGGCCGAGCTGACGGAACTGGCGGGGCTCTCGCTCGCGCTCGGCGCA
>DASSEA010000343.1:0-2399 GCA_035696805.1 Casimicrobiaceae bacterium | reverse complement strand
CCGCCCCTGCATTACGTCGAACGCATCGCACGAACGAAGGCGCAGGTCGGATGGCAACGGATGCAGAACCGCAAGCTCGCGGAGCGACCCGTGCTCGGCGCCGACACCGAGGTCGTTCTGGATGGCGAGATCTTCGGCAAGCCGCGCGATGCGGATGACGCGATACGAATGCTGAAGCGGTTGTCGGGACGCACGCACCAGGTGCATACCGCGATCGCCATCCGGCATCGCGATGTCACCGAGGTCGAATTGTCGACGTCGCGGGTGACGCTGCGCCGGCTCGGCGCCGCTGAAATCGAGCATTACGTGCGTACCGGCGAACCGCTCGACAAGGCGGGGGCTTATGCGGCGCAGGGGCGCGCGGCGGCGTTCGTTTCGCGGATCGAAGGCAGCTACTCGGGCATCGTCGGACTGCCGCTCTGCGAGGCGGCGACGCTCCTCACCCGCCTCGGCGTGCACGTGCTATAACCGTCGCGCTCGATGACGCACGAGATCCTCATCAACGTAACACCGCAGGAAACGCGCGTCGCGATGCTCGAGCAGGGCGTCGTGCAGGAGCTGCACATCGAGCGCGCGAGTGCGCGCGGGCTCGTCGGCAACATCTGCCTCGGCCGCGTCGCGCGCGTGCTTCCCGGCATGCAGAGCGCTTTCGTCGAAATCGGCCTCGAGCGCGCGGCGTTCCTGCACATCGCGGATATCTGGGAGCATCGTCAGAACGGCCACGGCGAGCATCGGCCGATCGAGCGCATCCTGCACGAAGGCCAGACACTGCTCGTGCAGGTGATCAAGGATCCGATCGGTACCAAGGGGGCGCGCCTGTCGACGCAACTGTCGCTCGCCGGCCGGCTGCTCGTTTACCTGCCGCAGGACTCGCACATCGGCATCTCGCAGCGAATCGAGAACGAGCAGGAACGCGAAAGCCTGCGCGGCAAGCTGCAGACACTCCTCCCCGAGGGTTCCGCGGGCGGCTTCATCATCCGCACGATGGCAGAAGCGGCGAACGAGCGCGAGCTCGCGACCGACGTCGAATACCTGACCAAGCTCTGGCGTGACCTCACCGAACGCTCGACGCAGGTGCCGGCGCCCACGCTGCTCTACCAGGACCTGAACCTCGCGCAGCGCGTGCTGCGCGACATGACGACCGACGAAACGGCTCGCGTGCTGGTCGATTCGCGAGAGACGTACGTGCGCATGGAAAACTTCGCGCGCGAATACACGCCGGCGCTCGTCGATCGCATCAATCACTACGTTGGCGAACGGCCGCTGTTCGATTTGCACGGGGTGGAGGACGAAATCGAGAAGGCGCTCGCGCGACGCGTCGATCTCAAGTCCGGCGGTTACCTAATCATCGACCAGACGGAGGCGATGACGACGATCGACGTCAACACCGGCGGCTTCGTCGGCGGCCGCAGCTTCGACGACACGATCTTCAAGACGAACCTCGAGGCCGCGCAGGTGATCGCGCGCCAGCTGCGGCTGCGCAACCTCGGCGGCATCATCATCATCGACTTCATCGACATGGAGAACGCCGACCACCGCGCCGCGGTGCTCGCCGAGCTGGACAAGGCGCTGGAGCGCGACCGCACGCGCCTTACGGTGAACGGCTTCACGCAGCTCGGCCTGGTCGAGATGACGCGCAAGCGCACGCGCGAGTCGCTGGCGCACATCCTCTGCCAGCCGTGCCCGGTGTGCGACGGCCGCGGCCAGCTCAAGACCGCGCAGACGGTGTGCTACGAGATCCTGCGCGAGATCGTGCGCGAGTCGAAGCAGTTCCACGCGCGCGAGTTCTGCATCCTCGCCTCGCAGGCGGTCATCGACATGTTCCTCGACGAGGAGAGCCAGAGCCTCGCCCAGCTCGGCGACTTCATCGGCAAGCCGATCTCGCTGCAGGTGGAGAGCGTCTACACGCAGGAGCAGTACGACATAGTCTTGATCTGACTATGCTTCCGCGGGCCGCGTGAGGTGGCCTTCGCGTCGACGCGATGCGCAGCGCCACCAGCGCAACCAACGGGATTCCGCAACGATCATGAGGCTCTGGGCGCGGGCAAAGGAGTGGATCCGCAGGCTGTTCGGCCGCCCGCTTGCGCCGGGCCGCTGGCTCGAAGGCCACGCCTTCTCGTGGCACGGCATCCTCGGCTACCGCCCCTGGGTGTTTCCGCGCCGGCATTTCCGGCTCTACGTGCCGCGCGGGTGGTCGCGCGCGAAGCGCACGCCGCTCGTCGTGCTGATCCACGGCTGCAAGCAATCGCCCGACGAGTTCGCCCGCGGCACGCGCATCGCGGCCGCGGCGGATCGCGCAGGCTTCCTCGTGCTGATGCCGGACCAGAAGGACTCCGCGAATTCGTATCGCTGCTGGAACTGGTTCGACCACCGGACCGCCGGCGGCACCGGGGAGGCGG
>DASSEA010000342.1:0-4873 GCA_035696805.1 Casimicrobiaceae bacterium | reverse complement strand
GACGGCGCGAGTCGAAGCGAAAATTCGACAATCGGGCGGCCTTTATCGCGTTTATCTCGGACCTTACGCCGCCCGCAACGAGGCGGAGCGTATTGGGGAGCGCATCACGCAGGCATTCGGTTTCGCGACGACGATCGCACCGCATTGAGTGCATCGCGCGCTCGTTGCGCCCGACGCTTACGGGTGCTTTTTCGCGCTGTCGTCATCGAACGCGCCGATCCGGTCGTTATAATGGCGTGCGTTGCATTCGCACGTCCCCGCGGACCGTGCGCTCGTGGCGAGCGCCCCCGCGGTTTCCGTTCACTCCCTTGATCGCCGTTCGATGATCCTGTTGCTTCGTCGCTGGCTCGCCTTTGGTTTGCTGGCGTTTGCGCCGTTCGGTGCACAACTCGCGCACGCGCAGCTTTCGATCGAGATCGTCGGCGGGGCCGGTGCCGCGATTCCCATCGCGATCGTTCCGTTCGGCAACGAAGGGACGTGGCCGCTCGGCGTGTCGGGGGTCGTGGGCGCCGATCTGGCGCGCTCGGGAATGTTCCGCCTCGTCAACACCGACGGCGTCGTGCCGCGGCCCGTCCGTGCCGAGGAAGTACAGATCGGACTGTGGCGCTCGCGCAATGCCGATGCGGTCGTCGTCGGATCGATGCAGCCATTGCCCGATGGACGCGTCGACATCCGCTTCGCGCTCGTCGACGTCGTCAAGCAGCAGACGCTCGTGGGGATGAGCTTCGTCGTGACGCCGCAGCAGTTCCGCGTCACGGCGCACAAGATCGCCGACATCATCTACGAGAAGCTGACCGGCGATCGCGGCGTGTTCTCGACGCGCATCGCGTACATCACCAAGCAGGGGCCGCGCTACCAGTTGCTCGTCGCCGACGCCGACGGCAACGATCCGCAGACGATCGTCGCGTCGAACGAGCCGCTGCTGTCGCCACGGTGGTCGCCCGACGGCTCGCGCCTCGCGTACGTTTCGTTCGAAAATCGCAAGCCGGTCGTCTACGTGCAATCGCTCGACACCGGTGCGCGACATGCCGTCGCCAATTTCCGGGGCAGCAACTCGTCGCCCGCATGGTCGCCCGATGGTCGCCGGCTTGCCGTCACGCTGAGCAAGGACGGCGGATCGCAGGTTTATGTGATGAACGCCGACGGCGGCAACGTCACCCGTGTGCTGAATTCGCCCGGCATCGATACCGAGGCGATGTTCACCCCGGACGGCCAGTCGCTGGTGTTCACCTCCGATCGCGGCGGCACGCCGCAGATCTACCGCGCCCATCTCGTGAGCGGCCAGGTGGAGCGGCTCACGTTCGACGGCAGCTACAACGTGTCGCCGCGACCGCTGCCGGACGGCAAGGGCATCGTGTTCGTGCGCCGCGACGGCGGCCGGTTCCAGGTTGCGACGCTCGATTACGCGACGCGGCAGGTGCAGGTGCTGACGTCGGGTCCGGGCGACGAAAGTCCCAGCGTGGCGCCGAACGGCAAGCTGGTCATCTATGCGAGCGAAGGGGGAGGCCGCGGCATTCTCGCTGCGGTGTCCGTCGACGGTCGCGTGAAACAACGGCTCGTCGCACCTGCGGCCGACGTGCGCGAGCCCGCCTGGGGACCGTTTCCGCGGTCATGATGTTTCATTCCTCGATCGCGCGTCTGCGGCCGGCGCGCCCGAACCAGCAGGAGGTGGCATGCGCAATTACCTTTGGATCGCATTGATCGCGGCGGCACTCGCCGGTTGCTCGAGTACTCCGACCACCGAGGCGCCGGTCGACGAACGCAGCGCCGGCGCCGGCACGGGTGCGCCCGGATCGAGCGGTGCGCAAACCGGCGGCGCGGCAGGTGGCGGCGTCACCGGATCCGCGACCGGGTCGGGCGTCGGCGGCAACCCGCTGCGCGATCCGAACAACGTGCTGTCGAAGCGTAGTGTCTATTTCGATTTCGACAGCTTCGTCGTGAAGGAAGAATATCGGCCGCTGGTCGAGGCGCACGCGCGCTACCTGCAGCAGAATCGCAACGCGCGGATGACCGTGCAGGGCAACACGGACGAGCGCGGCTCGCGCGAATACAACATCGCACTCGGTCAAAAGCGCGCCGACTCGGTCAAGCGGATGATGATGCTGCTCGGTGCGACCGAAGGCCAGATCGAAACGGTGAGCTTCGGCAAGGAAAAGCCGAGGAACCCGGGCCACGATGAAAGCGCGTGGGCGGAGAATCGCCGCGACGACATCCTGTACGCGGGCGAATGAAGCGATTGCAGCGCGCCTTCCTGCTCGGCCTCGTGCTCGTCGCGGGCACGCAGGCCGCGCACGCGGCGCTGTTCGACGACGAGGAAGCCCGCCGGCGCATCGAGGCGACGAACCAGCGCCTCGCCGTGATGCAGCGGCAGATCGACGACCGCCTGCTGCTTCTCGAGCAGCAGGCGAAAAGCGGTGGGCTCGCCGATCTCGCGACGCAGATCCAGCTGCTGCAGAGCGATCTCGCGAAGCTGCGCGGCCAGATCGAGGTCGTCACGTACGAAGTCGAGCAGTCTCAGAAGCGCCAGCGCGACCTGTACGTCGACCTCGATACGCGTTTGCGGAAGATCGAGAGCGCCGCCGCAGCGGCGGCCGCGACGCCCGCACCTGCTGACGCCGCGAACGTCGGCGGTCCGGCCCCGGTGCCGCCCGGCCCCGCGACTGCTCCGGTAGCCGCCCCGCCGCCGACCTCGGGACCGGGGTTCGGTACGCCACCGAACGCGGTTGCCGCGGCACCGCCGTCGCGCAATCCGAGCGAAGGAGTCGCCGAGCAGCGCGCGTACGACGCCGCGCTCGATTTCTTCAAGCGCGGCGACTACCAGGGCGCGATCAACGGGTTCGGGACGTTCATCAAGACGTATCCGCGCAGTCCGCTCGCGTCGTCGGCGCAGTACTGGATCGGCAACGCGCAGTACGCACGGCGCGATTACCGCGCGTCGATCGTCACGCAGCGGCAATTGCTGAAGGAATTCCCCGACAGCAGCAAGGCGCCCGATGCGCTCCTCAATATCGCGTCGGCGCAGGCGGACATGGGCGACAACGCCGCGGCGCGACGCACGCTCGAGGAGCTGATCGCGAAATATCCGAAGACGGACGCGGGGACGCGCGCGCGACAGCGGCTCGGCGTGCGGTGACCACGTCGTTGCCGAGCTTCGCTGCCCGGGTCATCGGATGGCAGCGCGAGCACGGCCGGCACGACCTCCCTTGGCAGCGCACGCGGGACGCGTACCGCATCTGGCTCTCCGAAGTCATGCTGCAGCAGACGCAGGTCGCGACGGTTGTGCCGTACTACCTGCGCTTCGTGGATGCGTTTCCGACCGTCGCAACGCTCGCCGCGGCGCCGCTCGAACACGTGCTCACGCTGTGGAGCGGACTCGGCTATTACCGGCGCGCGCACCATCTTCATGCCGCTGCGCAGGCGGTGGTCCGGCAACACGACGGACGCTTTCCGACGGATGCCGCGACGCTTGCAGGCCTGCCCGGCATCGGGCGCTCGACGGCGGCCGCCATCGCAGCGTTCGCAAGCGATGCGAAGGGTGCGATTCTCGACGGCAACGTGAAGCGCGTGCTCGCGCGCCATGAGGGCATCGAGGGATGGCCCGGCGAGGCGCGCGTGCAGGCGGCGCTGTGGCGTGCGGCCGAATCGTTCGCAGACGATGCCGCCGGCGATATCGCACCGTATACGCAAGGGCTGATGGACGTCGGCGCGACGATCTGCACCCGAAAGCGGCCTCGTTGCAATGCGTGCCCGGTCGCAGGCGACTGCATCGCGCGTCGCGGTGGCCGTATCGATGCGCTGCCTGCGCCGCGTCCGCGCAAGGAACTGCCTCGGCGAAGCGTCACGGTGCTGCTGTTGCAGCGCGGGGGCGACATCCTGCTCGAGCAGCGGCCGCCAGTGGGTGTGTGGAGCGGTTTGTGGAGCTTGCCCGAAGTGCCGTGGGAGGGCGATCCGGTCGATCACGTCGTCGCGCGGTTCCAGGCAGGTGCCGACGTGCCGCGTCGTTTGCCCGAACTCACGCACGCGTTCACGCACTTCGTGCTGACGATGCAGCCCGTCGCAATGACGGTCACCGAGTGGCCGTCGACGGTGAATGCGGGCGGCTTCGCCTGGTTTACGCGGGACGCCGCGATCGCAGCGGCGCTGCCGTCACCGATTCGAAAGCTGTTGCGCGCTTACGCCTGAAGCGGGTTGGTCCAGCGCAGCGCGGGAAAGCGCGCCGATCGCCGTTCAACTGGGCATCTAGCCACGTGCAGCTGCACGATGTTGCGGTGTGGTACGCATGCATCAAAGCATAAACCCCGCTGATGCCTTTATGTCAACGTCGAGACCGCGCCCACTCCGCAAGATCCGGAGGCAGCCGGGCGTCCGCGTCGTCGAAGGCTGCGCGATAGCGTCGGAGCTCCCGCAACGCCTCGTCGGTATCCCCGGCCTTCCGTAACGCGCGAAGGCGGGCGATCCAGTCCGCGATCGATCGCGCGCGCCCATCGGCTGCAGCCGATGCTGCGATGGCCGACTGGCTTCGTTCGGCAGTCCGCAGATCGGCGTTCGGGCCTTCAACGCGATTCGTGACGCCGCCGACCTCGGCCGCGGTACCCGTATCCACGCGCGCCTGGGCCTCATCGCGCGCCCGAGCGTCCGCGCGCGCTTGGGCGTCTGCAGGCGGCGACGCCGCGGCGGCGAGCGAAGGCGGCGGCGCGAATGTTGGCGAGGCCGGCGGCGGATTCGAAGCGTCTTGAGTGCTCGAACCTGCGGAGTCGCGTGATGGCGACTGCGCAAGAGATGGCGGGCGCGCCCGTTCGACTTTCGCGGAAGGCGGTTCGGCCTCTCTCCTCGGCGCAGTGGTTGCGGCTTTCTGCGTAGGCACAGGCGCTGT
>DASSEA010000341.1:0-10228 GCA_035696805.1 Casimicrobiaceae bacterium | reverse complement strand
GGCACGACCTTAACTAAGGAAAAGCCGGTATATGCGGATCGATGCCGCGATCCTCGGCTTCCGGATGGCGCGTGCTCAGCCGTTCGCGCACCTCGTTCACGCGATACTGGGGCACGTCGGCCATCATCAGTATCTTGCCGTCGTCGATCGCCTGCTTGAACTGCTTGAGGCGCGAATTCGGCACCGCGCTTCCTACCATGCTCGAAACCCACGCACCGAAAAGCGCACCGGCGAGTCCCGCGCCGAGCACGATCACGATCTGAAAGCGGTCGTCGCTGCCCATCGTCATGACCACGACGGCACCCAGAATGACGCCGAGCAGCGCACCGAGCGCGAGGCCGACCTGCGCGCCATGGACGAGATCGGATTTCTGCAGGTGATTCGCTTCGTGCAGCCCGTCCATCGACGTGCCGCGGCGCGCAAGGAAGTGAATATGCCGCTCCTCGATCCGTGCGAGCAGCAGGTCATCCATCATCTGCCGCGCGCTCGCGAGGTCCGGCATAATGAAATAGAGTCTGCGACGCATCGTGACCTCCATGAAAGGCGTAGGCGCCGGCCGCCATCCGCGCCGAAGCGACCCGAATTGCCGCGGATGCACATGGCCTGCGGACACTCTACGACCGCCACCGTGCGCCTGCAACCCCTCGCCTTCCGGAGGAGTCCTCGTGTGTGTTCCCATCGCATGCGTTGCAGCGCTCTTCGCATGGATGGCGACCGCTGGCGCGTTCGCCGTCGTCGCGAGCAACGCGCGAATGCAGCGCCGCGCGAGACGCTCAGATGACCTTGATCGCAGGGTTGCTGCTTGCGGCCGGTCGCGGTACGCGCTTCGGCGGTGACAAGCTTCGCGCGCAACTGCCGGGCGAGCCTCTGGGATCGACGCTCGGCGTCGTCGCAGGCAGGCATCTCCTCGCTGCGCTGCCGATGTCGGTTGCCATCGTTCGTCATGGCGATCGAGCGCTCGAAGCCGATCTCGCCGGCGTGGGCCTGCGCATCGCTCGGTGCGCAAGCGCCGACGATGGGATGAGCGCGAGCCTCGCGTGCGGCGTGCGTGCCACGCGCGACGCGGACGGCTGGGTCGTTGCGCTCGGCGACATGCCGTGGATCGACCCGGCAACGATTCGTGCGGTGGCAGCGGCAATTGCGTCGGGCGCGGGTATCGCTGCGCCGTCGTTCCGCGGGACGCGAGGCCATCCCGTCGGCTTCGCGCGCCGTTATGCGCGCGACCTCTGCGCGCTCACCGGCGATGCGGGCGCGCGCGCGATCGTGGAACGCGAGCGCGCGTCCCTGACGTTGATCGACGTCGACGATCCGGGCGTGTTGCGGGACGTCGACACGCGCGAGCCACGCTGACGCAGGAGACGGGCGCGTCGCACGACGCGACACGCGGAATCAGATCTCAGCGATCGGAATCCTGCCGATCCGCTGCTGCCACTCGCGCGGACCCGTTTCATGCACCGACTGCCCGGTGGCATCGACCGCAACGGTCACCGGCATGTCGACGACGTCGAATTCGTAGATCGCTTCCATGCCTAGCTCGGCGAACGCGACGACGCGCGAGCGCCGGATCGCCTTCGACACCAGGTAGGCGGCGCCGCCGACGGCCATCAGGTACGCCGCGCGATGCAGGCGAATCGCGTCGATTGCGACCGGTCCGCGCTCGGCCTTGCCGATCATCGCGAGCAGCCCGGTTTGGCCGAGCATCGTCTCGGTGAACTTGTCCATTCGGGTCGCCGTCGTCGGACCCGCAGGACCGACGACTTCGTCGCGCACCGGATCGACCGGCCCGACGTAATAGATGATGCGGTTCGTGAAGTCGACCGGCAGCGGCTCGCCGCGCGCGAGCATGTCCGCGATCCGCTTGTGCGCGGCATCGCGGCCGGTAAGGATGCGGCCATTCAACAGCAGCCGTTCTCCGACCTTCCAGCTCGCGACTTCCGCGGGCGTCAGCGTATCGGCGTCGACGCGCTTCGACTCGGGCGCGGGCGACCACTCGACCGCGGGCCACGTCGCGAGATCGGGGGGTTCGAGATGCGCGGCGCCACGGCCGTCGAGCGTGAAATGCGCGTGGCGCGTCGCGGCGCAGTTCGGAATGATTGCTACCGGCAGGCTCGCTGCGTGCGTCGGATAGTCGAGGATCTTGACGTCGAGCACCGTCGACAATCCGCCGAGACCCTGCGCGCCGATGCCAAGCGCATTCACCTTGTCGTAGAGGTCGATGCGCAGTTCCTCGAGGCGACTCGACGCGCCGCGCGCCTTCAGCGCGTGCATGTCGATCGGTTCCATCAGCGCTTCCTTCGCGAGCAGCATCGCCTTCTCGGCGCTGCCGCCGATGCCGATGCCGAGCATGCCCGGCGGGCACCAGCCGGCACCCATCGTCGGCACCGTCTTCAGCACCCAGTCGACGATGGAGTCCGAGGGATTCAGCATCGTGAACTTCGCCTTGTTCTCCGAACCGCCGCCCTTGGCCGCGATGCGCACGTCGACGGTGTTTCCGGGGACGAGATCGAAATGCACGACGGCGGGCGTGTTGTCCTTGGTATTCGAGCGCCGGCCGGCCGGATCGCTCAGGATCGAGGCACGGAGCGTGTTGTCGGGGTGCAGATACGCGCGCCGCACGCCTTCGTTCACCATGTCGGTGACGCTCATCGTCGCATCGGGGAAACGGACGTCCATTCCGACGCGCACGAACGCGACGACGATTCCCGTGTCCTGGCAGATCGGCCGATGGCCTTCGGCGCAGAGGCGCGAATTGGTGAGGATCTGCGCGATCGCGTCCTTCGCTGCCGCGGACTCCTCGACCGCATACGCTTCACCCAATGCGGAGATGTAATCCGCCGGGTGGTAGTAGGAAATGTATTGCAACGCGTCGGCGACGCTCTGGATCAGGTCTTCCTGTGCAATCGACGTTACCGCAGGCATGTTCATCCGTGGGAGCCGTTGCGGGTCAGATCGCGGATGTGCGTGGGCGTCGGGAGGATGCGGTCGACCGCGGCGATCGCCATCGCCGAAAGCAGGAACGCGACGTGAATGACCGTCTGGTACAGCAGGGTCTTGTTGTCGTACGCCTGCGCGTTGATGAACGTGCGCAGCAGGTGGATCGACGAGATGCCGATGATCGCCGTCGCGAGCTTCACCTTGAGCACGCTCGCGTTGACATGTGACAGCCACTCGGGCTGATCGGGATGGTGCTCGAGGTCCATCCGCGACACGAACGTCTCGTAGCCGCCGATGATCACCATGATCAGCAGGTTCGAGATCATGACGACGTCGATCAGGCCGAGCACCAGCAGCATCGTGACCGTTTCGCGGCCCATCTTGAAGTCAGGCGATGCGCCGGGCGGCGTGACGCTCGCGATCACCGCCTGCGCGGATTGGCTGTCGCCCATCGTCGCCTGCACGAGGTGCACGAGTTCGACCCAGAACTGCCACACGTAGACGCCCTGCGCGACGATGAGGCCGAGGTAGAGCGGCAATTGCAGCCAGCGGCTCATGAAGATGAGCTGCGGCAGCGGACGGAGGCGGGGATCGACGGGCGGGCGGTTCGTTCGCATCGTCATCGGCGCATGCGAGCGACGACGAAAACCGATAATTTTATCATCGGTATGTGCATCACGACCGCGGCGTGCCGCGCGTTGGCGACCGGCGACGCGTTCGGTAGACTTGGGTCGTGCCGCCGTTCTCGACGGCGGTCGGGCGAACGCAGGCCTTACGGAGGAAACCGATGTCGAACATCCAGTCCGTCATGCACGAGAACCGCGTGTTCGAGCCGTCGCCGGCGTGGGCCGCGCAGGCCAACATCCGGAAGGCCGACTGCGAGGCGTTGAATGCGAGGGCGGCACGCGACTTCACGGGGTTCTGGGCCGATCTCGCGCGCGAAACGCTCGCGTGGCACAAGCCTTTCACCAAAACGCTCGACGAGAGCAATGCGCCGTTCTATCGGTGGTTCGAGGACGGAGAACTCAACGTCTCGTACAACTGCCTCGACCGCAATCTCACGAACGGCAATGCGGAGCGGACGGCGATCATCTTCGAGGCCGACGACGGCAAGGTCACGAAAGTCACGTACCGGGAGCTTCATCAGCGTGTCTGCCGGCTTGCCAATGGCCTGAAGTCGATCGGCGTCAGGAAAGGAGACCGCGTCGTCATCTACATGCCGATGTCGATCGAAGGCATCGCCGCGATGCAGGCCTGCGCGCGCATCGGCGCGACGCATTCGGTCGTCTTCGGCGGATTCTCCGCGAAGTCGTTGCAGGAGCGAATCGTCGACGCCCAGGCCGTCGCCGTCATCACGGCCGACGAGCAGATGCGCGGCGGAAAACCGCTGCCGCTGAAGGCGATCGTCGACGAGGCGCTTGGCATGGGTGGCTGCGAGGTCGTGCGCAATGTCGTCGTCTATCGCCGCACGGGCAACCAGGTCGCGTTCTCCCAGGGTAGCGATCTGTGGATGCACGAGTTGACGGCGAAGCAGGCCGACACCTGCGAACCTGAGTGGGTCGGCGCCGAGCATCCGCTGTTCATCCTGTACACGTCCGGGTCGACCGGAAAGCCCAAGGGCGTACAGCACAGTTCCGCGGGCTACCTGCTGTGGGCGGCGCTGACGATGAAATGGGTGTTCGACATCAAGCCGTCGGATGTCTTCTGGTGCACGGCCGACATCGGCTGGGTCACCGGTCATACCTACATCACGTACGGACCGCTGGCGTGCGGTGCGACGGAGGTCGTGTTCGAAGGCATTCCGACCTACCCCGACGCCGGCCGCTTCTGGAAGATGATCGCCGATCATCGCGTGACCGTCTTCTACACGGCGCCCACGGCGATTCGCTCGCTCATCAAGGCGAACGACGTCAATCCCGCCACCGCGCCGCGCAACTACGATCTCGGCAGCCTGCGCCTGCTCGGCTCGGTCGGCGAGCCGATCAATCCGGACGCGTGGATGTGGTACTACCGCAACGTCGGGCGCGAGCAATGCCCGATCGTCGACACGTGGTGGCAGACGGAGACCGGGGGCCACCTGATCACGCCGCTGCCGGGCGTGACGCCGCTGGTGCCGGGCTCGTGCACGTTGCCGCTGCCCGGCATCATGGCGGCGATCGTCGATGAAACGGGCCGCGACGTGCCGAATGGCCAGGGCGGGATGCTGGTGATCAAGCGGCCGTGGCCCGCGATGATCCGTACGATCTGGGGCGATCCCGAGCGCTATCGCAAGTCGTATTATCCCGACGAACTCGGCGGGAAACTCTATCTCGCCGGCGACGGCTCGATCCGCGACGCGGCGACCGGCTACTTCACGATCATGGGCCGCATCGACGACGTGCTGAACGTGTCGGGGCACCGGCTCGGCACGATGGAGATCGAGTCGGCGCTCGTGGCGAATCCGATCGTCGCGGAAGCCGCCGTCGTCGGACGTCCCGACGACATGACGGGCGAAGCGGTGTGCGCGTTCGTCGTGCTGAAACGGCAACGTCCGAACGGCAGTGAAGCGGCGGACATCGCCAGGCAGTTGCGCGACTGGGTCGGCAAGGAAATCGGTCCGATCGCCAAACCCAAGGACATCCGCTTCGGCGACAACCTGCCGAAGACGCGCTCGGGCAAGATCATGCGCAGGTTGCTGCGCTCGATCGCCAAGGGCGAGGAGATTACGCAGGACGTGTCGACGCTCGAAAACCCGGCGATCCTCGAACAGCTGAAGCAGTCGCTGTAGCTCGCGTCGTCAGCGCCCGCGTGCTGCAACCACGCTAACCACCGACGATCGTTCGCTGAAAGGCGGCGGCGAGCTTCTCCGTCGACCGCTGCGCCCGCTCGACGGCGGCGACGATTTGGGCGCGCACGCGTTCGTCACCGATCGACGCGTGCGCAAGCAGGCGCATCGCGAGCTCGAGGTTGCCGCTGATCACCTGCAGCGCATTGTTGAAGTCGTGCGCCACACGGCCTGCAGGCGCGATTTCGCTCGGCTCCTCGCGCGCCGGCTCGGGTGACGCGGTTCGCGCCAGCCGCGTCGAGCCAGCGGGCATGGCCTCCTCGCCCTCGTGCGATGTGGAATCGGTCAGGGCTGCGTGTCGGCGAAAGACGGCCGCTTGCCAAGCTTCTCGGCGAGCCGTGCGAGGTTCGGATAGCTTGCACGCCAGTCGAAGTCGGCGTGGCGCAAATCGAGGTAACCGAGCGCGCAGCCGCACGCGATGTCGGCGAGCGTGTAGCTTTCGCCGTGGCACCACGCACGGTCTTCGAGTTCGCGCGCGAATTCCGCGACGCCTTCGGCGATCTTGCGGTGCTGGCGCTCGATCCATTCGTCGCTTTGCAGGTTCGCCGGGCGGCGCCGCTCGATGACGATCGCCGCAGCGGCGTCGCAAATCCCGTCGGCGAGCGCCTCCCATTTCTTGACGGCGATTCGCTGCCGCGCGGGCTCGGGTATCAGCCGCGACACCGGGCTCACGAGGTCGATGTATTCGACGATAACGCGCGAATCGTAGAGATGCGTGCCGTCGTCGAGGATAAGCACCGGCAGTTTGCCGAGCGGATTGTAGGCGTGCACGGGGTTGCCCGCATCCCACGCCGATGCCGCGATCATCTGGCATTCGATCTTCTTCTCGGCGAGCGCGATGCGCACCTTGCGGGCGAACGGACTCGTCGTGGAGGCGATCAGCTTGAGCATGCAAACACGAGGCGGGAGAGACGGAAACTGCGATGTCCAGTATAGCATCGCATGCTAGACTCGATTGCCGGTTCCCGCCCATGAACGTTGCCGAAATCGCTCGCCTCACGGCGCTGTCGCCGCTCGACGGTCGCTACGCCGGCAAGGCGGATGTCCTGCGGGAGCAGTTCAGCGAATTCGCGCTGATTCGGCAGCGCGTGCGCGTCGAGATAGCGTGGGTGATCGCGCTCGCCGACGAGCCCGCGATCGGCGAAGTGCCGCCGTTCCCCGAGGCCGTCAAGTCGATGCTCGCGCGAATCGGTGCATCGTTCTCCGTGGAGGACGCCGCTCGCGTGAAGACGATCGAGCTCACGACGAACCACGACGTCAAGGCCGTCGAATACTGGCTGAAGGAACGTTTCCGCGAGGACGCCGATCTCGCACGCGTCGCCGAGTTCGTTCATTTCGCATGCACGTCGGAGGACATCAACAACGTGGCGTACGGCATCGCGCTGCACGAGGCGAGGACGCAGATACTGCTGCCGGCGCTCCAGGCGATCGCCGACCACCTGCGCAGCCTCGCCCATGCGCACGCCGACCTGCCGATGCTTGCGCGAACGCACGGCCAGCCGGCGACCCCGACGACGCTCGGCAAGGAATTCGCCAACGTGTTCGCGCGGCTCGAGCGCCAGATCGCAACGCTCGCGCGGTTGCCGATCAAGGCCAAGATGAACGGCGCCGTCGGCAACTACAACGCGCACGCGATCGCCTATCCGGATGTCGACTGGGAGCGGATCGCCGCGAAGACGGTGACGAGTCTCGGCCTCGAGTTCAGTCCGTATACGACGCAGATCGAGCCCCACGACGGCATCGCCGAATACTGCGATGCGCTCGCGCGCGCGAACACGATCCTGATCGATGTCGATCGCGACGTCTGGGGCTACGTTTCGCTCGGCTACTTCCGCCAGAAAACGCGCGAAGGCGAAGTCGGCTCGTCGACGATGCCGCACAAGGTGAATCCGATCGACTTCGAGAACAGCGAGGGCAACCTGGGTCTCGCCAATGCGCTGCTGCGGCATCTCGCCGAAAAGCTGCCGGTGTCGCGGTGGCAGCGCGATCTGACCGATTCGACGGTGCTGCGCAACCTGGGCGTCGCGATCGGCCACGCGCTGCTTGGCTTCACGGCGTTGCGGCAGGGACTCGCGAAACTCGACGTGGACACGACGCGCATCGCCGCGGACCTCGACGCGAACTGGGAAGTGCTTGCGGAGGCGATCCAGACGGTGATGCGCCGGCACGGGTTGCCGGAACCCTACGAGCAATTGAAGGCGCTTACGCGCGGCAAGACCGGCATGACGCCCGAGGCGCTTGGTGCCTTCATCACCAAGCTTGCACTGCCCGCCGACGCGAAGGCGAGACTCCTCGCGCTCACGCCCGCGACGTATACCGGGTTCGCCGGGACACTGTCCAAACGCGTCTGATCAGGGGCGGCCGGACTCGCGGTCCGCAACGCTGCTCGCGCGAGCGCCGGCCTTGTGCGCGCGCCGCTCCTTGACGAAGGTCGACACCGCGGGGATCAACGACACGACGACGATCGCGACGACGATCAGCGACAGGTTGTCCTTCACCCACGGAATGTTGCCGAACAGGTAGCCTGCGTAGACAAGCAATCCGATCCACAGGCATCCGCCGACGATGTTGTAAGACAGAAACCGCCGGTAGGACATCCCCGCGACACCGGCAAGGAAGGGCGCGAACGTGCGGATGATCGGCACGAAGCGGCCGATGATGATCGTCACGCCGCCATAGCGGTCGTAGAAAGACTGCGTACGCCGCAGGTATTCCTGCTTGAACCAGCGCGAGTCGGGTCGGTGGAACGCTTTGGGTCCGATGTAATGGCCCACCGCGTAGTTGACCGAGTCGCCAAGCACTGCGGCAACGATCAGCACGCCGACGAGGACGTGCACGTTCAGATTCGCGACCGCGACAACGGTGCCGGCGATGAACAGGATCGAATCCCCCGGCAGGAACGGGCAGACGACGAGTCCGGTCTCGGCGAAGATGACGACGAAGAGGATCGCGTAGAGCCACGGGCCGTATTGGGCAGCCAGCGAAGCGACCGTTTCGTCGAGCGCAAGCAGCGAGTACACGAGCGTCGTCAGCATCGTCACGCTCCCGCCCACAGCGCCGCCTGCCGGCGCACGACGTCGGTGAGCGTGCCGGTTTCAGCGAATGCGTTGCGCAGCCACCCGGCGTGATTGCCCTGGTCGAGCGTCGTGCGCAATGCGACGAAGGCGGCGTCGGAGCCGAGCGCTCTCGCGTGCGGCGCAAGCTGATCGAGCACCCGACGCAGGTCTTCGCCGACGGTTCGCGTGCCGCCGGTGGCGGCATCGACCAGCGTCCCGGCAAAACCGTGGCGACAGGCCTGGAAGCGGTTGTGACTGTGCGCCAGATACAGGTCCGGGGTGATTTCGACCGTGTGCGTTTCCCACAGCCATCGCGCGAGCGCCTGCGCGAACGCAGCGATCTGCGCGGCGCAATCGACCGTCAGCGGCGTGTCGCAGACGCGGATTTCGACGGTGCCATATTCGGGTTTCGGCCGGATGTCCCAGTAGAAGTCCTTCATGCTGGCGATGATGCCGAGACCGAGCATGCGGTCGTAGTAGCGGTTGAATTCCTGCCACGAGCGCAGGAGCGGCATCGTGCCCGACAGCGGAAACGCGTTGACGATCGACAGCCGCGACGAGTCGAACGCCGTGTCGACGCCCTGGTAGAAAGGGCTCGACGCTGCGAGCGCAATGAAATGCGGCAGGTACGGGATCAGCGCGTGGTTAAGGTAAATCGCGTCGTCGGCACTCGCGCAACCGATGTGCACGTGCTGGCCGAACACCGTGAATTGCTTCGCGAGGAAGCCGTACTTCTCCGACACCGACAGGAAACGCTCCGTCGGATAGATCTTTCGATCGCTCCATTTCTGGAACGGATGCGTGCCACCGCCGGCGATCGCGACATTCATCTTGCGTGCATGCCCGGCGATCACGTCACGCGTGCCATGGAGCTCCGCCAGCAATTCGGGGTAGCGCTCGTGCACCGACGTGTTGATCTCCACCATGCTCTGCGTGATCTCGGGCTTCAATTCACCGCCCGGCGCCTCGCGCGTCGCGCGTCTCAGCAGGTCGTCGGCGTCCGGCGCGAGGTTGTAGTCGCGCGTGTTGACGAGCATCAGCTCGAGCTCGACGCCGAGCGTCAACGGTGCGGAAGATGTGAATTCCAGCATTGCCACGAGGCGTTCAGTCGCGCGCGCCGGGTTCGCCTTCGCCTGCGCGAACCAGCGCATACCGGGTCGCAACCGGCCCCAGAACGTGCAGGATCGCAACGCCCGAAACGACGATCGCCGCGAGCCGTGCGCCGAATTCGGGCGCGACATCGTAGATCGGCTGCGTCATGCCGATCGCAAGTCCCGCGATCGGCGTGAGCGCAAGACCGAGCGTGCTCGCCTGGCGTGCCGAGATATGCGCGGGCCAGGCGAGGGAATAGAGCGCGAGCATCTTGCCGAGCGAGCGGGCGATGACGAACGCGAGCCCAATCCACGCAATGGCG
>DASSEA010000340.1:0-2145 GCA_035696805.1 Casimicrobiaceae bacterium | reverse complement strand
CGCGGGCCGAGGCTCGGCGGTGCCCCATGCGGGCCGCATCATGCGCGCGGGACGATTATGCTTATTGCGCCGCAGCAACGCTGCAGGCCGACCCCGGACGGCGCACCGCGCAACGCTGCGCGAGTAGAATCGCGCCGTCATGCCGCCGTATCTGTCCATTGAAAACGTGTCGGTCGCCTATGGCGGAACGCGCGTACTGAGCGACGTCACGCTCGATGTAGCGCGCGGCGAACTCGTGGCGCTGCTCGGGTCGTCCGGCTGCGGCAAGACGACGCTGCTGCGCTCGATCGCGGGCTTCGTGACGCCGGAGGCTGGACGCATTCGCGTCGATGGACGCGACATCACGGCGCTGCCGCCGGAAAAGCGCGGCACGGCGATGATGTTCCAGTCGTACGCGTTGTGGCCGCACATGACGGTCGCCGGCAACATCGGCTATGGCTTGCGAATGCGCGGCGCATCGAAGGACGCGATCGCGCGACGCGTCGACGAGATGCTGTCGCTGTTGCAGATGCAGGGCTTCGGCCCGCGACCCGTCACGCAGCTGTCGGGCGGCCAGCGCCAGCGGGTCGCGCTCGGACGCGCGCTCGCCGTCGATCCGAAGCTCCTGCTGCTCGACGAGCCGATGTCGAACCTCGACTACAAGGTGCGCATCGAATTGCGCCACGAGTTGCGTGCGCTGCAAAAGCGCATCGGCATCACGGCGGTCTACGTGACGCACGATCGAGAGGAAGCGCTGACGCTCGCCGATCGCATCGCCGTCCTCGACGCAGGCAACGTCGTCCAGTACGGTTCGCCGGAGGAGATCTTCCACCATCCCGCGTCGGCGTTCGTCGCCGGCTTCATGGGTGCGGACAATGCGATCGCGCTGACGCGAGAGAGCGATGGTCGGCTCGCGCAATCCGGCCACGGCGAGCCGGTCACCGCGCATTTTCGCAGCGACGTCGCGCGCATCGCCCCGGCGGGCGGCGCGGTGGGGGCATCGGACCTGAACCTCGCCGGCGAGGTGATCCAGACCCTCTACGTCGGTCAGGGTTATCGGTATCGGGTGCGCACGGACGGCGCGGACGTCTGGGCGCACGCTTCACATCGCATCGACGAAGGCGCGCCGGTCGCGGTCGTCGTCCCTCGCGATGCCCTGTTGCTGTTTCCGCGCGGCTCGCGTCGGCCCACTGATCCAGGCGCGGTCAGGCAATCGTGATCAGTGTTCCAAACGATTCGGGAGAGAGTCATGAGATTTCGCTTGCTGCTGTCCGTTGCGGCGCTCGGCATCGCCGCCGCCGCACCCGCGGCCGCGCAGACGACGCTGAACGTCGTTTCCGCCGGCGACCAGAACATGGTCGACTACGTCAACAATTACCTCGGACCGAAGTTCGAGCAGATGAACCCCGGGGTGAAGGTGCGTGCCGTCGGTACCGGCCCGGGTGATTCGGGTTCGCAGAAGATCTACGAAAAGCTGTCCGCGCAGCAGAAGGCAGGGGCCAGCGCGTGGGACGTCGACGTCGCCGTCGTGCATCAGCGCGGCGCGGCGACGATGGTGTCGGAAAAGCTGCTGATGCCGTACCGCAACGAAATCGCCGCCGGCAAGCTCGTGTCGCGCGACACGGCGAAAAACGCGCTGGGCGCGGACGTCGACGGCTACGTGCTGCCGATGTTCCACAGCCAGATCGCCTTCGCGTACAACCCCGATCTCGTCAAGGCGCCGCCGAAGAGTTTCGCCGAGCTCAACGACTGGGTGAAGAAGAACCCGAAGCAGTTCGGGTACAACGGCGTCAAGGGCGGCATGTCGGGCGTCGGCTTCGTCATGGGCTGGGTCGCCGCGAACAGCGGCATGGGCGACAAGCTGGAAAAGGGTCCGTACGACCCGGCCGCGAAGGCGACGATCGAAAAATCGCTGACGAGCCTCAAGGACTTCAATCAGTACGTCGTGATGACGCCGGGTAACGCAGGCACGCTCGACATGCTGAACCGCGGCGAAATCTCGATGGGACCGGTGTGGGTGGACATGTTCTACACGTGGATGGCCGATGGCAAGATGAACCCGAAGGTGAAGCTTGCGTTGCCGTCGCCGGGCCTGCCCGGACAGCCGATGTATTACGTGATCCCGGCCAAGGCGGCGAATGCTGCGATGGCCAAGAAGTTCATCGA
>DASSEA010000339.1:0-2417 GCA_035696805.1 Casimicrobiaceae bacterium | reverse complement strand
ACGGCGATTTCCTCGCCTTCCGCCTGCCGCCAGTTGATCTTCGACTGCGTATACGCCGCGACGTCCGCCGCTGCCTGCGCATGCGCGCTGCGAATCACGTAGGGCGCGGCAGCGGCAGCGACGCCGAGGACCGCGGTTTGCTTCAGCATCCGGCGGCGACCCGGAGCGGCGAGCGAGCCTTGCGTACGTCGTTTCATCGTGTTTCCTCCTGGGTCGTTCAGCGGATCGCCGCAAACGGACTGCAGCCGGGCGCGTCCTCGGCGCTTTCCGCCTGCTGCAAAAGGTATTCGGGAAATCCGCCGGCGGCGTCGGACTTGCCGAGTTCGAACAATCGCTTCACCACGTCGGGATGCCGGTCGGCGAGGTTCGGCGCGTCGGGCGCAGGTCGCGGTGAATCGTAAAGGAACGGACCGCGACCGTTGATCTTGCAATTGAACCACCACGCATCGTCGATGACGGTCATTGCGCCACCCCAGCCGATCGTCACGTGATCGCGAATGGGCGCGCCGTTGCCGAACGCCGTGGCGAGGAACGAGCGTCCGTCGACCGCCTCGGGCGGCGCGACGCCGGTTGCATCGAGCAGCGTCGCCGCGATGTCATGGTGCTGGACGAACGCGTTGCACACGCTTCCCGCGCCGAGCTGCTGCGGGTGGCGCACGAGCAGCGGCACTTCGTAGCTTTCAGGGTCCGACGGATAGCCGCGCTTGCCGATGTAGCCGCGCCGCTCCCACAGACTGTGGCCGTGGTCGGACGTGACAATGACGAGGGCTTCGTCCAGCACGCCCGTCACGCGCAGCGTTTCCATCAGATGTCCGAACCAGCGGTCGCACATCTCGACCAGACCCGCGTAGTTCGAGCGCGTCCGCGTCACCAGTTCGGCCGGCAGCAACGGCATTTCCGCGTACGGAGAAATCACCTGCTCGCGCCCGTGACCGTCATCGTGGCGGCGACGGTAATGCTCGGGTACGAACCACGGCTCGTGCGGATCGAACGATTCGACGGTCAGGAACAGCCGGGTCGCATCGAGGTTCTGCTCGATCCACCGCGCCGATTCCTGCATCACCTGCGCGTTGAACCATTGTTCCTCGCGCACGCGATCGCGCATGTTGAGCAGGATGCGGCTCGAGAACCAGTGCGCGCCGTAGCCCGGCTGTTCGAGCCCCGTCGCCTTGCCGCGCAGTTCCTGCAATTCGCGCGGCACCCAGTAGTCGATCTCGGCCTGCGACGGAAACGGACCGCTGCGCGCGGCGTCGGCTTCCTGTCCGCGAATGAACGTCCACTGATGGAAGCCGCGCCAGAAATTCTTCGACGGCTTGAACTCGTGGTACAGGTCCGAGATGAGTCCGGTGCGGAAGCCGCCCGCCTCGTACATTTCGGCCAGCGTCGACTGCGATTCCGGAATCGGCCCCCAGCCAGGCGCAATGCCGACGAAGTCACCCTTGATGTGACGAAAATCACCGTTATGGAACGGGAACGTTCGCCGGCCCGTGTAAATCGTTCGGCGCGCGCAAAGCGTCGGCAGCGCCTCCGGATACGCGCGGTCGAAGCGGACCGACTCAGCGGCGAAAGCATCGAGGTGCGGCGTCGCGATCTTTCCCCACGGAGCAGGCGTCCCATAGCAACCGACGGCATCGCGCCGCAGCGTGTCGAACACCACCAGGATCACATGTCGGACCGGCTTGATGCCTTCGCTCATCGGTTGCATCCCGGTTCACGCGGGTGGATGTATTCGATTACATATGATGGCGAACGAATGGCAGTGGTGTCAACACTGGAGACGTGAATCCGCTATCGGGGCGCGACGGCGCGGGATCTCGTTCCGTCTTTGAAATCGTTACCGTAAACGCGCTATGCTCGACGTCGTCTGCTAACGGCGCGCCACGGATGTCGGAGGGGCGGTGAGCAATGCAGTGGAATCGGGCGCTCGACGCGACACCGCGGCCATGATCGGTGCTGATCGGTCGAGTGCGCGCGATGTCGCCCGTCTTGCCGGCGTCTCGACGGCAACCGTCTCGCGCGCTCTGAACGATCCTGACGCCGTCGATCCTGCCACGCTCGTTCGCGTCCAGGCGGCAATCGACAAGCTTCGTTATGTCCCGCATGGCGCGGCGCGTGCACTGCGCAGCCAGCGCAGCGCGATGATCGGGGCCGTCGTGCCGTCGTTCGACTATGCGCTGTACGCGCGGACGACGAGCGCATTGCAGCGCGAAGCGGACGCGCGCGGTTACGCGCTCGTGCTCGCGACGCATCACTACGACCTGGCAACGGAGGTGCGTGTCACGCAGCAGATGGTCCGGCATGGCGTCGATGCATTCGCATTCGTCGGCCTCGACCACGACGCTGCGCTCTATTCGTTGCTCGAGCGATACGGCCGGCCTTACGTGCTGACTTGGGGTGTCGATGCATCGGGACTGCAT
>DASSEA010000338.1:0-2722 GCA_035696805.1 Casimicrobiaceae bacterium | reverse complement strand
GAACGAGCGGCGCTGGCTGCGCTGGCGCTTCTGGGGTTGAGCGCTTGCACCCCCGTCCCGTCGATCGAAACCCGGGGGACCGGCGACCTCGGCGTCGTCATCGAGCGCGGAGCCGGGCGCGTGCAGATCGTCGACACGACCGCGAAGGCGAGCCTCGGTGCCGTCGAAGGCCTCGGCGATCTCTCGCACGCGTCGGTCGTCTACTCGCGTGACGGACGTTACGCGTACGTGTTCGGCCGCGACGGCGGTCTATCGAAGGTGGACGTGCTCGCTCGGCGCCTGTCGGCGCGGACGATGCAGGCCGGCAATTCGATCGGCGGCGCGATCGTCCAGGATGGAACGCTGATCGCGGCGCAGAACTACGAACCGGGCGGCATCAAGGTTTTTCGCGCCGACACGCTCGAACTCGTGGCCGACGTGCCTGCGACGTACGGAACGAAGGGCGAGCGGTCGAAGATCGTCGGTCTCGCGGACGCGCCGGGCAATCGGCTCGTGATGAGCCTGTTCGACGCGGGCGAAATCTGGGTCGTCGACCTGTCCGATCCGAAGGTCCCGAAAATCGACCGGCATCGCAACGTCGGCAAGCAGCCGTACGACGGCCTGATCACGCCCGATGGGCGTTATTACATTGCCGGACTGTTTGGCGAGGACGGCCTCGCGCTGCTCGACCTGTGGCATCCCGAGCAGGGCGTGCGACGCATTCTCGACGGCTACGGCAAGGGCGACGAGAAGCTGCCCGTGTACAAGATGCCGCACCTGCGCGGCTGGGCGATCGCGGGCAACACAGCATACCTGCCGGCGATCGGACGTCACGAAGTCCTGGTCGTGGACACGCGTGACTGGAAGAGCATCGGGGCGATTCCAGTGGCGGGCCAGCCCGTGTTCGTGATCGCGCGGCCCGATGGCCGCCAGGTGTGGGTGAACTTCGCGTTCCCCGACAATGGCGTCGTCCAGGTCATCGATACCGAGACGCGACGCGTAGCGCAAACGCTCGCGCCGGGGAAGGCCGTGCTGCACCTCGAGTTCACGCCGCGCGGCGAGGCGGTTTGGATTTCGGCGCGCGACGACAATCGCGTGCTCGTCTACGACACGTCGTCGCTCGCACGCGTGGCGGCGCTCGCGGCCGAGAATCCCAGCGGCATTTTTTTCACGAGCCGCGCGGCGCGTATCGGGTTTTAGAAACCGTGCAGTGATGGACGACCGCGAGCACCGGCTTGTCAATGACTTCCAGCGCGCTTTCCCGCTGTGCGAGGCGCCGTATGCGGTCGTCGCGAAAGCATTGCACGTTACCGAGGACTGGGTGCTCGACACGCTGCGCCGACTGGCCGACGAAGGCATCGTCAGTCGCGTTGGCGCGGTGTTCCGCCCGGGCAGCGTCGGCGCCAGCACGCTCGCCGCGATGGCGGTCCCGCCCGCCCGCCTGGCTGCCGTCGCACGCGTCGTCAGTGCACACCGTGGCGTCAACCACAACTACGAGCGCGAGCATCGCTTCAACCTGTGGTTCGTCGCCAATGCGGCCGACCAGGGTGAACTGGACGCGTTGCTCGCACGCATCGAGCGCGAAACGGTCCTTCGCGTTCACGCGCTGCCGCTCGTTCGCGAGTACCACATCGATCTCGGCTTCGATCTCGATGGCGTTTCCCCGAAGGTGCACCCGTCGCCAAGCGGCACCGCGCGTCGATCGAGCCTGGATGCGTCGGGACGCCGGATCGCCGCGGCGTTGCAGGAGGGGCTCCCGCTTTCGCCACGACCGTACCTGGCGCTTGCCGAGCGTGCGGGACTCGCGGGCGACGCCGGCGAACGGCGTGTGCTCGCACGCATCCGCGCATGGCTCGACGAAGGCACGCTGAAGCGGCTCGGCATCATCGTGCGGCACCGTCCGCTGGGCTTCACTGCGAACGCGATGGCCGTGTGGGACGTCCCGGACGACAGCGTCGACGCCATCGGCGCGCGACTTGCGCGCATGCCCGGCGTATCGCTTTGCTACCGTCGGCTACGTTCGCTGCCGGCGTGGCCCTACAACCTGTTCTGCATGATCCACGGGCGCGAACGACGCGTCGTCGATGCGGCGCTCGACGCGATCGTCAGCGAACAGCACCTCGGCGATCATCCGCACGCGAGGCTCTATTCGCGTACCGCGTTCAAGCAGCGCGGCGCACTTCATTTCGATCCGGTGCTGCAGGATGGATGATCTCGACCGCGCGATCGTCGACCGTCTGCAATCCGGGTTTCCGGTTTGCGAGCGACCGTTTCGTCAGGCGGCGCTCATGCTGGGAACGACCGAGGACGAACTGATCGCCCGCATCGATCGCCTGCTGCAGGATGGAACGCTGACGCGGTTCGGACCCCTGTTCCACGTCGAGCGGATGGGGGGCGCATTTACGCTGGGTGCGATCGCCGTGCCGCCGAAGGAATTCGAGGCGACCGCCGCAGCCGTCAATGCGTTCCCCGAGGTCGCGCACAACTACGCGCGCGACCACGCACTCAACATGTGGTTCGTGCTGGCCACCGAAACACCGGCCGGCATTCCTTCCGCCATCGAAAAAATCGAAACCGCGACCGGTCTTAAGGTATTCGCCTTTCCCAAGGAACGCGAATATTTCGTGGAGATGAAACTGGATGCTTGACGAGTTTGACCGCCGCCTGATCGTTGCCACGCAAGGCGGACTGCCGCTGGTGTCGCGCCCCTACGATGCGCTGGCCGAGCAACTCGGCTGCACGG
>DASSEA010000337.1:0-9276 GCA_035696805.1 Casimicrobiaceae bacterium | reverse complement strand
GTCGTGGATCGACAGGATTGGATTGGCCGCACCGAGCTGCCAGCAGCGGTCGATCACTTCCTGCGCACGCCGCTGAATTTCGGCATTGCCGCGCTGCACCGAGTCGAAGTCGAGGTCCGCGGTGTTGACGCCGGTCGCCATCGACGATGCCGCGCCGCCGCCCATGCCGATCAACAGCCCGGGACCGCCGAGTTGCACGAGCAGCGTCCCCGCGTCGAGGGGGCGCTTGTGCACGTGGACCTCGGCGATGTCGCCCACGCCGCCGGCGATCATGATCGGCTTGTGATAGCCACGTACGTTGCCGCCCGTCTCGATCTCAAACGTGCGGAAGTAGCCGGCAAGGTTCGGGCGCCCGAATTCGTTGTTGAACGATGCCGCGCCGATCGGCCCATCGAGCATGATCGACAATGCCGAGGCGATGCGCTCGGGTTTGCCGTACGCGATCTCCCACGGCTGCCGCAACCCCGGAACATTCAGATGCGATGTCGTATAGCCGACGAGACCGGCTTTCGGCTTCGCGCCGCGCCCGGTCGCACCCTCGTCGCGGATCTCGCCGCCGGCACCGGTGGCGGCGCCGGGGAACGGCGCAATCGCCGTGGGATGGTTGTGCGTCTCCACCTTCATCAGGATGTGCACCGGCCCGCGATGCGCCGCGTAACGGCCGCCCGGATCCGTGTAGAACCGGTCGATGACCGCCCCGGCGATCACCGACGCGTTGTCCGCATACGCGACGAGGGTGCCGGCAGGATGCGCGCGATGCGTCGCGCGAATCATGTCGAAGAGGCTGTCCGGCTGCGGCATGCCGTCGATCGACCACGCCGCATTGAAGATCTTATGCCGGCAGTGCTCCGAATTCGCCTGCGCGAACATCGTGACTTCGACGTCGGTCGGATCGCGTTCCAGGCGCGTGAACGCCTGCTGCAGATAGTCGATCTCGTCCGCCGACAGCGCGAGCCCTAGTCTTGCGTTCGCATCCTCGAGGGCGCGTCGTCCCCGCTCGCGCAGCGGCAGCGTCAGCAACGGTTGCGGCGGAACGTGTTCGAACAGACGCTTCGCATCGTCGATCCGGTCCACGACGGTTTCGGTCATTCGATCGTGGATCAGCGGCAGCAGCGCAGCTCGATCGTCGTCGCTCAGGCGTCCTTGTCCGTGCAGCGACACGTCGAACGCAACGCCGCGCTCGATCCGACGGACCTGCTGCAGGTTGCAGTTATGCGCGATGTCGGTGGCCTTCGACGACCACGGCGAGATCGTGCCGAAGCGCGGAATGACGATGAGCGATGCGTCGCCCGCGCCGGTTACGGCGTCGACGGCGCCGTAGGTCAGCAGGCTCTCGAGTGTCGCGCGTTCGGCGGCGTTGAGCGTGCCGTCGACTTCGACAAAGTGCCAGAAATGCGCGGAAAGACGGGAGATGCCGTGATTCGCGCGCGCCGCCTTCAGCGCGCCGAGCAGCTTCGCGACCCGGAATGAGGAAAGTGCCGCGCCTCCGCGCAGCGACAGGACGTCGGGCACGCGAAATTATAGCGTGCGATGCTGCGACGGGTCGTGCTCGGCCATGCGAGGAGAACGCGCGGCGTTCAACGCGCACCGCACAGCGGCCGCGCGTCAGTGGTGGAGGATCTTCGCGAGGAACTGCTGCGCGCGCTCCGAGCGCGGCTTGCCGAAGAACTCCGCCCTCGGCGCATCCTCGACGATGCGCCCCGCGTCCATGAAGATCACGCGGTTCGCAACCTTGTTCGCAAACCCCATCTCGTGCGTGACGACCATCATCGTCATGCCGTCCTTGGCAAGCTGAACCATCACGTCGAGCACTTCGTTGATCATCTCCGGATCGAGCGCGGACGTCGGCTCGTCGAACAGCATGCAGATCGGATCCATCGACAGCGCGCGGGCGATCGCCACGCGCTGCTGCTGGCCGCCGGACAACTGGCCGGGAAATTTGTCCTTGTGTGCGGAAAGGCCTACGCGCTCCAGGTATTTCAAGCCGCGCGCGTCGGCTTCGGACTGCTTGCGTCCGAGGACCTTGACCTGTGCGAGAGACAGGTTCTGCCGTACGGTCAGGTGCGGAAACAGCTCGAAGTGCTGGAACACCATGCCGACCCGCGCGCGGAGCTTCGGCAGGTTGGTCTTCGGATCGTTGACCTTGATGCCATCGACGAAGATGTCGCCCTTCTGGATCGGTTCGAGCGCATTGACGGCCTTGATCAGCGTCGACTTGCCGGATCCCGACGGTCCGCAGACGACGATCACCTCACCCTTTTCGACGCTCGTCGTGCAATCGACGAGCACCTGGAAGCTGCCGTACCACTTCGATACGTCACGGATGTCGATCATCGGCATGATGCTTGTCCTGCGCGAAAGTGGGCTTCAGCGAACGATGGCGATCTTGCGTTGCAGGCGTTTCACGAGTTGCGACCCGACAAAGCAGATGATGAAGTACACGAGCGCTGCGAACAGGTACATCTCGACCAGGCGTCCGTCGCGCTGCGCGACCTTCGACGCGGCGCCGAGGAAATCGGTGATCGACAGCACGTAGACGAGCGACGTGTCCTGGAACAGGATGATCGACTGCGTGAGCAGGATCGGCAGCATGTTGCGGAATGCCTGCGGCAGCACGATCCGGCCCATCGTCTGCCAGTAGTTGAGACCGAGCGCGTAGCCGGCCCACGCCTGACCGCGCGAAACCGACTGGATGCCGGCGCGCATGATCTCGCAGTAGTACGCGGCCTCGAACAGCGTGAACGTGACGACCGACGAATAGAACGCGCCGACCTGGATCGGTTGCGGCGAGCGCACGATCCACGCGCCGATGTACGGAACGAGGAAGTAGAACCAGAAGATGACGAGGACGAGCGGCACCGAGCGCATCAGGTTGACGTACGCGCCGGCGACCGCCGACAGCGGCTTGAACGACGACAGCCGCATCATCGCGAGCAGCGTTCCGAACACGATGCCGCCGGTCACGGCCAGCGCGGTCAGCGTCAGCGTGAACGTCATCCCCTCCCGGAAGAGGTAGCCGATCGAGCGCTCGATGACGTTGAAGTCGAACTGGCCGAGCATCGTTGGCGTTCCTGGCGATGGCCGCGCCGCCGGTCAGTGGCCGGCGGGCACCTCGACCTGCTTGCCGATGAATCCGGGCACGCTCACCTTGCGCTCGACCACGCGCATCCCGAACACGACGATCACGTTGACCAGGATGTAGATCGTCGTTGCCGCCGTGAACGCCTCGAACACCTGGAAGCTGAATTCCTGCATCGACCGCGCCGCCGCGGTGAGCTCGACGAGCCCGATCGTCAGCGCCACCGACGAGTTCTTGATGATGTTCATGAACTCGGACGTGAGCGGCGGCAGGATGATCCGGTACGCCATCGGCAGCAGCACGTCCCGGTACGTTTCGGGCAGCGTGAGACCGAGCGCAGTGCCCGCCATGCCCTGCCCGCGGGGCAGCGACTGGATGCCTGCGCGCACCTGCTCCGAGACGCGCGCCGCCGTGAAGAAGCCGAGACACAGCACCGCGGGAACGTAGGCGCCCCACGGCGGCGGCATCTGCTTGATCCATCCCCCGATGCCGCGCGGAACGATTTCCGGCAACACGAAATACCACAGGAACATCTGGACGAGGAGCGGGATGTTGCGGAACAGCTCGACGTACGCATTGCCGAACTTCACCGCCCATTTCGACGGCGTCGTGCGTATGACGCCGAGCACCGAACCGAGCACGAGCGCGATGACCCACGCGGAAAGCGCCGTCGCGAGCGTCCAGCCAAGCCCGACGAGCAGCGAATGAAAGTACGTGCCCTGACCGTCCGGCGACAATTCCCAATAGATGTGCCAGTTCCAGTGGTAATTCATCGACGCGATGCCCCCGGCTCGAACGGACGCGGCAACATAGCACACAAAAACGGGGAGCCGAAGCTCCCCGCGGAAAATGCGATGCGGTGACGAACGCTGTTCTTACTTGTAAGCGGCGGGGTCTCCATTGTCGGTCGGATTCGCGAACACCTTCTTCAACGCATCGCTCTGCGGCACGTTGAGGTTCACCCCCTTCGGCGGGATCGGCGATAGGAACCACTTGGCGTAAAGCGCGTTGATCTGACCGCTCTTGTAGAGATCGGCGGTCGCCTTGTCGACGATCTTCTTGAAGCCGGGGTCGTCGCGCCGGAGCATCGCGCCGTACGGCTCGATCGACAGCGCATCCGCCGAGATCACGTAATCGGCGGGCGACTTGGAATTGGCGACCAGGCTGTAGAGCAGGATGTCGTCCATGAAGAACGCCGTCGCACGATCCGTCTCGACCATCAGGAACGCTTCGGCGTGGTCCTTGGCAGTCAGGATGTTCATCCCGAGGTTCTGGGCGCCGTTCATTTCGGTGATCTGCTTCAAATTCGTCGTGCCCGACGTCGAGACGACCGTCTTGCCCTTCAGGTCGTTCATCGTCTTCAGGTTGTTGGCCTTCTTCGACACGAACCGGTTCGCGGTGAGGAAGTACGTATTGGTGAAGGCGACCTGCTTCTGCCGCTCGAGGTTGTTCGTCGTCGAGCCGCACTCGAGATCGACGGTTCCGTTCGCGATCAGCGGAATGCGCGTCGCCGACGTCACCGGATTGAGCTTGACCTGCAGGTTGGGCATCTTGAGCTCGGCCTTGACCGCGTCGACGACCTTCATGCAGATGTCGAGCGCGTAGCCGACGACGTTCTGCTTGTCGTCGTAGTACGAGAACGGGATCGACGAATCGCGGTGGCCGATCGTGATCGTTCCCGAGTCCTTGATCTTCTTCAGCGTCGGCGACTCCTGCGCCGCAACCGGTGCTGCGCAGAACGCCACCAGCGCGAGCGCCAGCGTCAGGTTGGAAATACGCATGCGTAACTCCTGGAAGTGGATGGGCCTGGCGCCGGGCGGAACCCAGCGCCGGTCAGGCGGCAGGATTCTACGTGGCCGGGCGCCAAAGTCCAAGGACGCGGCGTGTGGGTACCGACGCGGGGGGACGCGGCCATACGCTGGATTACACTGCACCGGCGCCACGATCACCGCCATCCGCGCCGCCTTCGCCATGCCACTGCGCCTCGACCTGACTGCCGATCGACTGTCGCCCGTGCTGCCGATCGATGCGTTGCGCGTGATCGAGCGGGACCACGTTGACGAAGGTCTGATGGCGCGCGCGGGCGCGGTGGCGGCAAGCATTGCCGCGGCGATGCTTGCTGCGCGAAGCGGCCCCGTCGTCGTGCTCGCCGGGCCCGGCAACAACGGCGGCGATGCCTTGGTGTGCGCGCACGAACTGCGCAGGCGCGGAAGCGACGTCGTCGTCGTGACCGCGCACGCAGGCAAGGCCGTGCCCGCGGACGCCGCCGCCGCGTGGGAAGCGTTGCAAGGATCCGGCGCGCACTTCGGAAGCACCCCTCCGACCGCTCGCCCTGCATTGATCGTCGACGGTCTGTTCGGCGTCGGGCTGACGCGTCCGCTTGCGGACCCGTATGCCGGGTGGGTGGAATGGGCGAACGCGAGCGGGGTCCCGATCCTCGCGCTCGACGTTCCGTCCGGCCTCGACGCCGCGACCGGTGTTGCGCAGGCGCCGACGATCCTCGCCACGGCGACCGCAACGTTCATCGCGTTGAAGCCCGGTCTACTGACCTGTGACGGACCCGATCACTGCGGCGAACTGTCCGTCCACGACCTCGGGCTCGAGGACGCGCTCCCCGAGGCCGGCGTTCGCCTCGAATGGCGGCCGCTGTCGCGCGCATTGCCGACGATTCTCGCGCGGCGGCAGCGCAAGTCGCACAAGGGAACGTTCGGGCGCGCCTGCGTGGTCGGCGGCGCCGAGGGGCTGGTGGGCGCTGCACTGCTCGCGGGGCGGGCCGCGTTGCGTCTGGGTGCCGGACGCGTCGTCGTCGGCGTGGCGGCGCGCAATCCACCGCTCGTCGACTGGAGCGCCGCCGAGTTGATGCTGCGCGAAGCGAGCGCCGTCGGCGACGACTACGACGCGTGGGTCGTCGGTCCCGGCCTCGGCGGCGGCGAACGCGCGCAGGCGATCGTCGAGAAGGCGGCCGGTTGCGCGCAACCCATCGTGCTCGACGCCGACGCCCTCAACGCGATCGCCGTCAATGCTGCGCTGCGCGACGCGGTCGCGAACCGCGTCGCGCCCACGCTCGCGACGCCGCATCCGGCGGAAGCGGCTCGCCTGCTCGGCTGCAGCACGGCCGACGTACAGGCGAATCGCGTACACGCTGCGACGCAACTCGCGAGCACCCTGCGCGCGCACGTGGTGCTGAAGGGTACCGGCAGCATCATCGCGCGTCCCGGCGGAACGTTCGACGTCAACGCGAGCGGCAATCCTGCGCTGGCGACGGCGGGTTCCGGCGACGTGCTGGCCGGCATGCTCGGTGCGCTGCTCGCGCAAGGCATCGACGCCGGGGAAGCGCTGCGCATCGGCGTTTGCCTGCACGGCGCCGCCGCCGATGCGCTCGTCGCCGAAGGCGTCGGCCCGCTGGGCGTCACGGCGTCGGAACTGATCGACGCCGGGCGCGCGCTCGTCAACGAAGCGACGAGGAAGCCGGCAAACCGCTGACCGACGCTTGCGTCAGGGCAGGAGCAGCGTCGAGCCGGTCGTCTGCCGCGACTGCAGCGCGCGGTGCGCATCCGCTGCAGCGGCCAGCGGAAACGTTTGCCGCACGTCGGCCTTGATCTTGCCCGCGCGAACCAGGCCGAACAGCTCGTTCGCCATCGCGTTCAGCGACGTCCGATCCGTTGCGTAGTTGACGAGTGTCGGGCGGGTGGCATAGAGCGAGCCCTTTTGCGCCAGCAGTCCAAGGTTGAACGTTGGGACCGGACCCGACGCGTTGCCGAAGCTCACGAACATTCCGCGCGGCGCAATGCAATCAAGCGACGCGGGGAACGTGTCCTTGCCGACGCCATCGTAAACGACCGGCACGCCCTTCCCGCCGGTGATTTCCCTGACGCGCTCGACGAAGTTCTCGCGCGAGTAGACGATCGTGTGCGCGCATCCGTGTTCGCGCGCGAGCGCGGCCTTTTCGTCGGTGCTGACCGTGCCGATCATCGTCACGCCGAGCGCGCGCGCCCATTGGCACGCGATGAGCCCGACACCGCCCGCGGCCGCGTGAAACAGGATCGTTTCGCCGCCTTGCAACGGATACGTCTGGCGGATCAGGTACTGGACGGTGAGTCCCTTCAGCATGATCGCGGCCGCGCTCCGGTCGTCGATCCCGTCGGGCAGCTTGACGAGCCGGTCGGCAGGCACGATGCGCGCCGTGCTGTAGGCGCCAAGGGGACCGGTGCACGAGCCCACGCGATCGCCGGGCTTGATCCAGTCGACGCCGGCACCGACGGCTTCGACGACGCCCGCCGCCTCGTTGCCGAGCCCTGTCGGCAACGGAAGCGGATAGAGACCGCCGCGGTGATACGTATCGATGTAGTTGACGCCGATCGCCGCGTGACGCACACGCGCCTGGCCGGGCCCTGGTTCGCCGACGGCGATCTCCTCGAACGCCATCACTTCGGGTCCGCCGGTCGCGTGAATTCGAATCGCGTGTGCCATGTTGCATCCTTCCAATGGGTTGATCGAGTCGGGTAGGCAACCGGCCCGGCTTGCTCGGCGTTGCGCTCGGCGTCAAGCCGTCCCGCTGTCGCGGGCCGCGCGCTCGACGCTGCGCACCATCAGAACCGGCACGCGCGCATCACGCAGCACCGCTTCGGCGTCGCTGCCCATGACGACGCGTCGCAGGCCGCGCCGACCGTGCGTGCCGAGCACGATCACGTCGGCGCGAACCTTGCGCGCCTGCGCGAGGATCACGTCGGCGATCGTGCGCCCTTTCGTTTCGACGAGCAGCACCTTCGCGTCCACACCGCCGGCGCGTGCCAGCGCCTCGGCCTTCGTCAGAACCTTGCGGCCGTTCGCGCGGAGATCGTCGAGCAGCTTGTCGACGTAACCGGTCGGTACGTAGCCCATGTCGCCGACGTAGGAAACGCCGGCCATGTCGTCGACGGCGTGCAGGATCGTGAGCGTCGCCTTCTGATCGGAGGCGAGGCCGATCGCCGCTTTCAATCCGCGGTTTCCTGTCGCACTACCGTCGACGGCAACGAGTACATGCTCGAACATGGAAGCTCCCTAGCGCTTGACATCCCCGTTGCCGGTCGCATCGAACTCGACCGGTATCCGGACGTAGAACAGGCGAATGCCCTCGGCTTCGACGAGCGCGAGCATGCGTTCGGCTTCGTCGTCCGTCGTGGCGAGTTCCACTTCGATCGTGCCCGCGCCCGCCAGCTCGAAGAAATGCTCCTCGTGCATGACGCCGTGACGGCCGAAGCCGGCGATCGCGCGAAATGCGGAGCCGCCGCGAATGCCCAGTTGACGCGCCTGTTCGAGCAGCCAATCGTACAGCAGCACGTGATGATGGCGGCGATTCTCGTGCACGTAGAAGCGCAGCAGCGTTCCTTTCATGGCCGCCCCCATGCGAACAACCCCCGCACGACGACGATGCCGATCAGGGTGAGCACGATCGAGCCGACCACGTGCAATCCGATCGTGACCGCGCTCCACAGCCATTCGCGGCGGAGGACGAGCGTCGTCACCTCTGCCGAAAACGTCGAGAACGTCGTGAGCCCGCCCAGGAAACCGGTCGTCACGAGCAGTCGCACTTCGGGGGCGAGCAATGCATGGCGCGTGATCAGTTCCATCGCGAAACCCATCAGCAACCCGCCGATCAGGTTCGCCGCGACGGTGCCGAGCGGCACCGTGGGAAAGACCGGGTTGAGCGCGGACGCGAGTCCCCAGCGCAGCCAAGCGCCGGCAGCGGCGCCGCCGCCGACCGCGGCGATCGATATCCAGGACGGCATGCGCGGGAATCGCCTCGGTGTAACCCGCGCGTCAGCGAATGAATTGATCGACGTAATCGGCGCCGAGACCGACATCGCGGTAGTGCGCGCGGCACATCGTGATCTTCGTGAACACGTCCTCGTAACCGACCTGGCGGTCGTCCGCATCGACGTAGATCATCGCGCCGCCGATGTTGAAGAACGTGATCATCTCCGCGCAATCGGCGGGGACCGTGAGCGTGTGAACTTCGCCAGGCGGCTCGAACACGAAGCTTCCTTCCTCGGCGATCCAGTCGTGCTCGAGATATTTCCAGCGGCCGCGGATCACGTACCCGACGACCAGCATCGGATGCCGGTGCCGCGACAGCACGCCAGACCGGCGGACGCGCAGCAGGTTGCACCAGCCGCCGGAGACGGTGTTGAGCAGCAGCGGACGGAACCAGACGTTCT
>DASSEA010000336.1:0-2110 GCA_035696805.1 Casimicrobiaceae bacterium | reverse complement strand
ACGTCGCCAGGGCGAGCGCGTTCGGCACGCTGATCGCGAGCGGGCCGCACGTCGTCGCGTTGATGATGGGCCTCGACGCGACGTTTCTTTCCCAGCGCAACGACGCCGTCGGTCTCGGTTTCGAGTTTCGCTTCGTCAAGGCCGTCCCCGCCGGCGCCGAGCTGACGCTCGAATGGACGATCACGGACGTCACGCACAAGCCATCGCTCGCCGGCGACGTCGTCAGCGTCGAGGGCCGTGCCGTCGACGATGCCGGCATCGTCTACGTGTCGGGCACCGGCAGGAACCTGGTGCGCGTGCAAAGCGGGTCGCCGGATCGCGCGGGCGATCTGCAGTGCATCCCCCACCCCCGACCTTCGTCCCGATCTTCTGCAACCTGATGCGCGATGCCTGATACCTGAAGCCCATGCCCTCGCCCCTGCGCTTCCACTTCGACTTCTCGTCCCCCTACGGGTACCTGGCATCGCAACGGATCGAGTCGCTCGCCACGCGGCACGGGCGAGCGGTCGAGTGGCGACCCATGCTCCTCGGCGCGGCGTTCAAGGTCGCCGGCACGCAACCGCTGACGTCGATACCGCTCAAGGGGGATTACGCGCGGCGCGACCTTCCGCGCACCGCACGCTTCCACGGCATCGAATTCCGGATGCCGTCGACGTTTCCGATCGCGACGCAGGCACCCGCGAGAATCGTCGTGTGGCAGCGGAACATCGACCCGGCCGCTTGTGCAGCGATCGTGCACGCGCTCTACCGTGCGTACTTCGTCGAAGATCGCGACATCTCGAACCCCGACGTCGCGGCGGACGCGGCGTCGGTAACGGGCGTCAGCCGCGACGGCGCGCGCGCCGCGATCGACGACCCGGCGATCAAGGACGCGCTCAGGCGCGACGTCGATGCTGCGATCTCGGCGGGGGTGTTCGGGTCTCCGTTCGTGTTCGTCGACGACGAGCCGTTCTGGGGCTTCGACCGCTTCGAGCAGATCGAGCGCTGGCTTGCGCAAGGCGGATTCTGACGGTGAGCGAATACGTCCTGCATTGCTTCGCGCAATCGGGCAACGCGTACAAGGTTGCGCTGATGCTCGAACTCGCCGGGGCCGACTGGGCGCCGCGCTACGTCGATTACTTCGGCGGCGAAACGCGCACGGCCGCGTACCGCGCGATCAACGAAATGGGCGAGGTCCCCGTGCTCGAGCACGGCGAGCGGCGACTGACGCAATCGGGCGTCATCCTCGATTACCTCGCCGAAGCGCTCGGCAGGTACGGCCCGCGCAACGACGACGAGCGACGCGAGGTGCTGCGCTGGCTGTTGTTCGACAATCACAAGTTCACGAGTTACACGGCGACGTATCGCTTCATGCGCACGTTCGCGAAGGACGCGCATCACGCCGTGCTCGCCGAATTCCGCACGCGGGCAGAGACGGCGTGGCGCATCCTCGATGCCCACCTCGATGCGCGGCGCTACGTCGTAGCCGATCGGCTGACGATCGCCGATCTGTCGCTGTGCGGTTACGTGTTCTGGCCCGAGGAAATCGGCGTCGACTGGGATCAGTACCCGCATGTCGGCGACTGGATCGCGCGCCTTCGTGACGAGCCGGGCTGGGTTCATCCGTACGCGTTGATGCCCGGGCATCCGCGGCCGGAGGCGTAACGACGATCCCAATCTCCACGGCGCGGCGCCGAGCCCGCTCACGAGCACAACGCGCATGACAGGCATCCACGATCTTCCGCTGTTCGTCGTCGCCGGGCTGCTGCTGAACCTGACCCCCGGACCCGACATGGCCTACATCGCGGCGCGCAGCGCCAGCGGCGGCCTGCGCGACGGCGTCGCGGCCGTCATCGGCGTCACCGCCGGGTGCCTGGTTCACACGCTGGTTGCTGCGCTCGGCTTGTCGGCGCTGCTCGCCACGTCCGCGCTCGCGTTCGACGTCGTCAAAGTGTGCGGGGCTGCGTACCTGGTCTACGCGGGTTTTCGGCTGCTCGTTTCGTCGGGCCGAGGCGAATCGACCCCGGCGAAAATCGGGACGGCCCCGGTCGAAGCGCCGCGCCGCGCTGCCCGCGGCATCCGCATCGTTCGCGAAGCGCTCCTGATCAACGTGTTCAATCCAAAGGTCGCG
>DASSEA010000335.1:0-3754 GCA_035696805.1 Casimicrobiaceae bacterium | reverse complement strand
TTCACTCGCTGGTCGATACGGGCAACGGCCTGCTGCTGCTCGTCGGCGCGCACCTGAGCGAGCGCGAGGCAACGCCCGAGCATCCGTTCGGCCACGGCAAGGAGCTCTTCTTCTGGAGCCTGATCGTCGCCGTGCTGATTTTCGGGCTCGGCGGCGGACTGTCGATCTTCGAGGGTTTGCAGCACCTCGTCGACCCGGCACCGATCCGGGACCCGCTGTGGAACTACGTCGTGCTCGGCGCGGCTGGGCTGTTCGAAGGCGCCAGCTTCGCGATTGCGCTTCGCGTGTTCCTGCGCGAAAAGGGTTCACGGCCGTTCTGGGCGGCGCTCCATGCGAGCAAGGACCCGACGACGTACACGGTGATCGCCGAGGACGCCGCTGCGCTGGCGGGACTCGCCGTCGCGGCGATCGGCATTTTCATCAGCCATCGTTACGATGTCCCCGAAGCCGATGGCGCAGCGTCGCTCGTCATCGGGGCGATTCTCGCGGGCGTGGCCGTGCTGCTCGTCCGCGAGGCGCGCGGACTGCTGGTCGGAGAAGGCATCCGGCCGGAAACCGCCGTCGCAATCCGCGAACTGCTCGGCCGCCATCCCCTCGTCCGGCGCATCGGCCCGCTGCTGTCGATGTACATCGGTCCGGACCAGGTCCTGCTCACGCTCGACATCGAATTCGACCCCGACGCGAGTGCGGCGGACATCGCGTCCGCCGTCAAGTCGCTCGAAACGGAGATCCGCGCACGCTTCGACAAGATCACGCGCATCTACATCGAGGCGACGCCCGTGCGTCCGGTGATAACCTGAACGTTTGCGTGCACATCCAAACGCAATGAGCGTCACGACCGAGTTCGACCGCGCGTTCCGGCTGCACCAGCAGGGCAAGCTCCGCGAAGCCTTCCTGCGCTATGACGCGGTGCTGGCCGCCGATCCGCAGAACGCGCCTGCGCTGCATTACTCCGGCGTCGTGCTGTACCAGGCGGGAAAAATTCCGGAAGCGGCCGAGCGCATTCGCGCGTCACTGAAGCTCGAGCCGACCTCGGCCGATGCCTGGTCGAATCTCGCGCTGGTGCTCGATTCCGCCGGCCGGCGCGAAGCTGCGCATAACGCGTTGCTCGAAGCGGCAAGGCTTGCGCCGCACTCGCCAGAAATCTTCGCCAACCTGGCGGCCACCGAGACGGCGCTGGGGCGTGTCCGCGATGCGGAAACGTCCGCGCGGCGGTCGATCGAGCTCGATGCGAACCATGCGGCGGGCTGGTACAACCTCGCGGTTTCGCTGGAGCCGCAGGGTCGACTGCTGGAAGCGATGGATGCCGCATCACGAGCTGTTGCGCTTGTGCCCGAGGAGCCGCGCTTCGCAGGACTCAAGGCGCAGCTGGAGATCACCGCAGGCATGCGGCGAAAGGCGCGCGCCACGCTGGACGCGGCACTCGCGCGCAAGCCCGGATCCGCGGCGTTGCAATTCGAGCTCGCGGGATTGCTCGAACGCGACGGCGACGCAGCGAGCGCCATGCAGGCGTATGAGAACGTCGTGCGGCTCGAGCGGAACGACGGCGCGGCATTGTCGCAACTGCTGTTCCTGCGGCAGCGACTCGGCGACTGGCACGACCTCGAGACGTTGCGCGAGCGCTTCCGCGAGGGCATCGCAGCGGAGCTGCCGATGCTGTCGCCGTTCGTATGGCTGTCGCAGCCGTCGTCGCGGCACGAGCAGCGGCGGTGCGCCGAGACGTGGACGTCGACGCTCGCGCCGTCGGGCATCCCCGTCGAGCGGCGAGCGCTGAACGAAGGACGGCTTCGCGTCGGCTACCTGTCCGCCGATTTCCATGCGCACGCGACCGCCTATCTGTCCGCTGGACTTTTTGAAGCGCACGATCGCGAGCGATTCGATGTTGTTGCGTACTCGACAGGTCCCGACGATCGCAGCGCGATGCGCGAGCGACTGGTCCGGGGCTTCGATCGATTCGTCGACGCGGCGGGCTGGCCCGCCTTGCGCCTCGCGCAGACCATTCGCGACGACGCGATCGACATCCTCGTCGATCTCAAGGGGCACACCGAAGGCGCGGCGCCGACGTTGCTCGCACTGCGCCCTGCCCCGATCCACGTGCACTACCTCGGCTATCCCGGCACGCTCGGCGGCAATCTCGTGGATTACCTGATCGGCGATCCGGTCGTGACGCCGCCTGCGCACGCCGAGGATTACGCCGAAACGCTCGTGCTGCTGCCACGCAGCTACCAGATCAACGACTACGACCGCCCGATCGCGGAGCCCCCGACGCGACCATCACTCGGTTTCGCGCGCAGCACCCTCGTGCTGTGCTGCTTCAACCGTGGCTACAAGTTGAATCCGGAAGTATTCGACGCGTGGCTGCGCATCCTGGCGCAGGTGCCCGACGCCGTGCTGTGGCTGCTCACGCACCCCGGCGAGGCGCTGCTCGAGCGGAACCTCCGCCGCGAAATGGTGCGGCGGGGGCTCGATGCACGGCGCCTGCACTTCGCGGCGGCGCGCGCTCACGCCGATTACCTCGCGCTGTATCGGATCGCCGATCTGTTCCTCGACACGTGGCCGTACAACGCGCATACGACGGGGAGCGATGCGCTGTGGGCGGGTTGCCCTTTGCTTTCATTGCGCGGCGAAACGTTCGCATCGCGCGTCGGCGCCAGCCTGTTGTCAGCGGTGGGCTTGCCCGAACTCATTTGCGACTCGGTCGATGCGTACGTCGACAAGGCCGTGGCGCTCGCGACGGACGCCGACGAACGCCGGCGACTCCGCGAACATCTCGACACGCATGGCCGCGCGAGTCCGCTCTTCGACACCGCCGCGACCACCCGTGCGCTGGAGCTTGCGTATCACGAGATGGCCGATCAGTACCGGAGGCAGGTGCGGCAGCCGATTCGCATCGAGCCCGCCTGACCGCGCCTCCTGCCCCAAACGCTACTCGCGAAGCAGCGCCAGGGCTTCGTCGACGCGGTCGACGCCGATCAAATGCGTCGCGTCAATGGCTTGCTTCGGTTTGTTGAGATTCGGGATGATGAAGCGCTCGAAACCGAGCTTCGCCGCCTCGCGAATGCGTTCCTGCCCGCGCTGCACGGGCCGCACTTCGCCCGCCAGCCCGACCTCACCAAATACCAGAGTTTTACGCGGCAACGGTCTGTTTATCAAGGATGAACACACCGCCATCAAAACCGCCAGGTCCGCGGCAGGCTCGAGGATGCGCACGCCACCGACCGCATTGACGAAGACGTCGTAGCCGCCGGTTTCGACGCCGCCGTGCCGGTGCAGCACGGCCAGCAGGAGCGCGAGGCGCTGCCCGTCGAGCCCCACCGCAAGGCGCCGCGGCATGCCGCCCTGCACCGGGTCGACCAGCGCCTGCACTTCGACCAGCAGTGGCCGCGAGCCTTCGAGCGTCGCAACGACCGCCGAGCCGGCGACGCCTTCGGCGTGCTGCGACAGGAACAACGCGGATGGATTCGAAACCCCGCGCAAGCCGCGTTCCGTCATCGCGAAGACGCCGAGTTCGTTGGCGGCGCCGAATCGGTTCTTGATCGCGCGCACGAGCCGGAAGCTTGAATGCGGATCGCCTTCGAAATAGAGCACGGTGTCGACGATGTGCTCGAGCACGCGCGGACCGGCGATCGCGCCCTCCTTCGTCACGTGGCCGACGAACAGCACGACGATGCCGCGCTGCTTCGCGAGCCGCGTCAACTGCGCAGCGCATTCGCGCACCTGCGCGACGCTGCCGGGCGCCGACGCGAGCGCCTCC
>DASSEA010000334.1:0-3531 GCA_035696805.1 Casimicrobiaceae bacterium | reverse complement strand
CGACCGCGTGCTGTGCGCCGTCGGCCGCGTGCCGAATGGCAAGGCGATCCGCGCCGGGGCGGCGGGCATCACGGTCGACGAGCGAGGCTTCATCCCGACCGACCGCCAGATGCGCACCAACGTGCCGCACATCTTCGCGATCGGCGACATCGTCGGCCAGCCCATGCTCGCGCACAAGGCGGTGCACGAGGCGCACGTCGCGGCCGAAGTCGCGGCGGGCCACAAGGCGGCGTTCGACGCGCGCGTCATCCCGAGCGTCGCCTATACCGACCCCGAGATCGCGTGGGTCGGCGTGACCGAGGACGAGGCGAAGGCCGACGGCCGCAAGCTGAAGAAGGGCCTCTTCCCGTGGACCGCCTCCGGCCGCGCCATCGCCAACGGCCGCGACGAGGGCTTCACCAAGCTGCTGTTCGACGAGGCGACGCACCGGATCATCGGCGCGGGCATCGTCGGCACGCACGCCGGCGACCTGATCAGCGAGCTCGCGCTCGCGATCGAAATGGGTTGCGATGCCGTCGACATCGGCAAGACGATCCATCCGCATCCGACGCTGTCGGAGTCGATCGGCATGGCCGCCGAAGTCTTCGAGGGCGTCTGCACCGACCTGCCGCCGGCCAGGAAGAAGTGACGGTCGCCCCCGCACCTCACGCAGCCTGCCGTCGTTGACGCATCGCGTCGTCATCGTCGGCGGCGGCGCGGGCGGCCTCGAACTCGCGACCAAACTCGGCGACCGCTTCGGCCGGCGCAAGCGGGCGGACGTCACGCTGATCGAGCGCGCACGCGCGCATTTCTGGAAACCGCATCTGCACGAACTCGCCGCGGGAAGCATGGATCTGCGCGTGTACGAGACCGACTATCTCGCGCAGTCGCACTGGCATGGCTTCCGCTACCGGATCGGCGAAATGACCGGTCTCGATCGCGCACGGCGCCACGTGCACGTCGGGCCGTTCGTCGACGAGGACGGCGATCGCGTGATCGGGTCGCGGTCGATACCGTATGACACGCTGGTGATCGCGGTCGGCAGCCAGACGAACGACTTCGGCACGCCGGGCGCACGCGAGCATGCGATCGCACTCGACGATCCTGCCGAGGCGATTCGCTTCCATCGCCGGCTCGTCAATGCGTACATTCGCGCGCAGACGCAGCCCGAGCCGCTCGCGCCCGGACAGTTGCACGTCGCGATCATCGGCGCCGGTGCGACGGGCGTCGAACTCGCCGCCGAACTGCACAACACGACGCGCGCGCTCGTGTCGTACGGTCTCGATCGCATCGATCCCGACCGCGACATGCGGCTCGTCGTGATCGAGGCCGCCGATCGCGTGCTGCCGGCGCTCCCCGAGCGGCTGTCGCGCGCCGCCGCGCAGCTGCTCGACCGCATGCACATCGCCGTTCGCACGTCGGCGCGCGTCGCCGAAGTGTTCGACGGCGGCGTGCGGCTTGCGAGCGGCGAAGTGATTCCCGCCGAGCTGATCGTATGGGCGGCCGGGGTGCAGGCGCCGGCGTTCCTGCAGGAGCTCGACGGGCTCGAAACCAATCGAATCCACCAGCTGGTCGTGCGGCCGACGCTGCAGACGACGCGCGACGATGACGTGTTCGCGATCGGCGACTGCGCGGCGTGCCCGTGGCTCGGCAAGGAGGGTGTCGTGGTGCCGCCGCGCGCACAGGCGGCGCATCAGCAGGCTTCACACATGGTGAAGCAGGTCGCGAACCGTCTGCGGGGCCGTTCGCTCACGCCGTGGCGTTACCGCGATTTCGGATCGCTCGTGTCGCTCGGCGAATACTCGACGGTCGGCAACCTGATGGGGAGCCTGACCGGCGGCAACCTGTGGGTCGAGGGCTGGTTCGCGCGGATCATGTACCTGTCGCTCTTTAAAATGCACGAGCTGGCGTTGCACGGCTTCTGGAAGACGGCACTCGACACCGCTGCGAGGATCATCACGCGGCGCACCGAGCCTCACGTGAAACTGCATTGAAACGCGATCCTGCCCACGCGCTGCCGCTGCACCGGGATCTTTATTACGACGGGGACTGGCGCGTTCCTGACGGCGGTTACGCCGCAACGGTCAATCCGGCGACGGGCGAGAGTCTCGGACGTTGTGCCGACGCGAATGCGGCCGACGTCGATCGCGCCGCGCGGGCTGCGCATCGTGCATTCCATTCGTGGCGCGCAGAACCCCCGCAGGCGCGCGCCGACGTATTGCGTGCGCTCGCCACGCGGTTGCGCCGGCACGCCGCCGAACTGGCATGGATCGACGCGGTGAACGGCGGCAACCCGATCGCTGAAATGACGAGCGACGTGCACGCGGCCGCCGCGCAGCTCGACTACTTCGCAGGGCTCGCGCGCGAACTCAAGGGCGAGACGATCCCGATGGGCGCGGCTGCGCTCGACTACACGCTGCGCGAGCCGTTCGGCGTCTGCGCGCGCATCGTCGCGTACAACCATCCGCTGATGTTCACCGCCGCGAAAATGGCGGCGCCGCTCGCAGCCGGCAACACCGTCATCATGAAACCCCCGCAACAGGCGCCGCTGTCGGCCTACCGGATGATGGAACTCGCCGGCGATGCGGCGCCGCCGGGGGTCGTCAACATCGTCAGCGGCGGCGCCGCGTGCGGTGAGGCGCTGGTGTTGCATCCGCTGATTCCGCGCGTCGCGCTGATCGGCAGCGTCCCGACCGGGCGTGCCATCGCGCGCGCGGCAGGCGAGCGCCTGAAGCACGTGACGCTCGAACTCGGCGGCAAGAACGCGTGCATCGTGTACGCCGACGCCGACGTCGAGCAGGCGATCGCCGGCGCGGTCGCGGGCATGAACTTTACGTGGTGCGGACAGTCGTGCGGTTCGACGTCGCGCGTCTTCGTCCATGCATCGCTGCACGATCGCGTCGTCAGCGGCATCGTCGACGCCGTGCGCCGCTTCAAGCCGGGGCTACCCGCCGATCGCGCGACGACGATGGGCGCGATCGTGTCGAAGGCGCAGCTCGACAAGGTCGAGCGTTACATCGCGCTCGGGCGCGACGAGGGCGCGACGCTCGCCTGCGGCGGCGAGCGGCCGCGCGATCCTGCGCTTGCAAACGGGTGGTTCATGCCGCCGACGGTGTTCGTCGACGTCACGCAGGCGATGCGCATCGCACGCGAGGAGATCTTCGGGCCGGTGCTGTCGATCCTGCGCTGGACCGACGAAGCGCAGATGATCGACGACGTCAACGGCGTCGAATACGGCCTCAGTTGCTCGATCTTCACGCGCGACCTCGCGACGGCGCACCGGACGGCGTCCCGCGTCGACGCCGGCTACGTGTGGATCAACACGACGGGCCGGCATTTCCTGGGTGCACCTTTCGGCGGTTACAAGCAATCCGGACAGGGCCGCGAAGAATCATTCGACGAGCTGCTGAGCTACACGCAGCTCAAGAACGTCCACGTCGCGCTATGACTTTGGGGTCGGAGCAACAAGTCGACTTATTGCTCTGACCCCAAAGTCGAGTTTCCCATGCAACCGCGATAGCCCCATGACCCTCCCGCCGCCGAATCGCGCAC
>DASSEA010000333.1:0-4396 GCA_035696805.1 Casimicrobiaceae bacterium | reverse complement strand
CACGCGCACCCTGCTGACTCGCGTTGCGGCGGCAATCGTCTATCCGGTGCTCGCTTCGTTCAAGCGCCGCATCGACCCGCGGCGCTTCAACGGCGCGACGCTCGTCGGCCTGAAAGGCGTCGTCGTAAAGAGCCACGGCGGCGCCGACGCGTTCGCATTCCGAAACGCGCTCGCACGTGCGGCGATGGAAGTCGAGCACGGCGTGCTGGAGAAGATCGCACAGCGAATCGCAGAGATGCCCCACCCGCGGCCCACGGACGCATCCGGTCCGTTTCGCGCGCATGCATAGCCGCATCGCCGGCACCGGCCGGTATCTGCCGGAGCGCGTGCTGACGAACGATGAACTCGCGCTCAGCGTGGCGACCAGCGATGAGTGGATCCGCACGCGAACGGGCATTCGCCAGCGCCACGTCGCCGCGGATGGACAACTGACGTCGGACCTCGCACTCGCTGCCGCGCGCCACGCATTGGCCGCGGCGTCGCTCGAAGTGGCGAATCTCGATCTCATCATCGTGGCCACCACGACGCCGGACGTCGTGTTTCCGTCGACCGCGTGCATCCTGCAGGCGAAACTCGGCGCGCGCGGTGGGCCGGCATTCGACGTGCAGGCAGTGTGTTCGGGTTTCGTGTACGCGCTCGCGATCGCCGATCGGATGATCACCGGCGGCCTCGCGAAGAATGCGCTTATCGTGGGTGCCGAAATCTACTCACGCATCCTCGACTGGTCCGACCGCGGCACGTGCGTGCTGTTTGGCGACGGCGCGGGCGCGGTCGTGCTGATGCCATCCGAGCGACCCGGAATCCTGTCGGCGCACCTGCACGCGGACGGCCATTACAAGGACATCCTCTGCGTTCCCGGCAGCATCGACCGTGGGGCCGTCGTCGGCACGCCGTTCGTGCACATGGACGGCCACGCGGTGTTCAAGTTCGCGGTCAAGGTGCTCGCCGAGGTCGCGCACGAGGCGCTCACGACGAATCGCATGACCACAGCCGACATCGACTGGCTGATCCCGCACCAGGCGAACATCAGGATCATGGATGCGACGGCGAAAAAGCTGGAGCTGCCGCGCGACAAGGTCATCTCGACGGTCGATGCGCATGCCAACACGTCGGCCGCGTCGATTCCGCTCGCGCTCGATGTCGCCGTGCGTGACGGTCGCATACGCGACGGCCAGCATCTGATGCTCGTCGGTGTCGGCGGCGGGTTCACGTGGGGCTCGGTGTTCGTGCGCTGGTGAATTCGCGGGTTTGCATGCTGCAAGAGGTGAGTCGATGACCATCGCGTTCGTGTTTCCAGGCCAGGGTTCGCAACAGGTCGGCATGATGGAAGGATTCGCCGACCACCCCGCAGTGCGCTCGACGTTCGCTGAAGCCTCCGAAGTCCTCGGCGACGATCTCTGGCGCCTCGTGCAGCAGGGGCCTGCCGATGCACTGAACCTGACGCGCAACACGCAGCCGGTGATGCTGACGGCCGGGGTCGCGGTATGGCGCGCCTGGCAAGCGCAGGGTGGCGCGACGCCAGCCTTCGTTGCCGGCCACAGCCTCGGTGAATACGCGGCGCTCGTCGCGGCAGGTGCATTGCAGTTCGCCGACGCCGTGCCGCTCGTTCGCTTTCGCGCCGAAGCGATGCAGGAGGCGGTCGCTGCGGGTGTCGGCGCGATGGCCGCGATCATGGGCGCCGACGACGCAGCCGTCATCGATGCATGCCGCGATGCCGCGCAGGGGGAAGTGGTCGAGCCCGTTAACTTCAACGCACCGGGACAACTCGTCATCGCGGGCAACCGTGCCGCCGTCGAGCGCGCGATGGCCGGCGCCAAGGCACGGGGCGCGAAACGCGCACTGATGCTGCCGGTTTCGGCACCATTCCACTCGTCGCTGCTGAAGCCGGCGGCGGAGCGGCTGGCGCTGCGGCTTGCGCATGTGGACGTCAAGGCGCCGACGATCCCCGTCATCCACAATGTCGATGTCGCGACGCATGACACACCGGAAGCGATACGAGCGGCGCTGGCCGCGCAGGCAGCGAGCCCCGTGCGCTGGACGGAAACGATTCGGGTACTCGCTGCGAAAGGTGTCACGCAGATCGTCGAGTGCGGTCCCGGCAAGGTGCTGGCCGGATTGACACGGCGCATCGACGACTCACTCACGGCCATCGCATTGACCGATGGCGCTGCGATCGACGACGCGCGTCGCACGTTGGCATGACGGACGCAATGAATCGCGACGCGGCAGCAACGACTGCCGGCAGCGGCGGCGGCGAGCTCGCCGGACAGGTCGCGCTCGTCACCGGCGCTACCCGCGGTATCGGCCGCGCGATCGGCATTGCGCTTGGCAAGGCCGGCGCCACCGTGATTGGCACCGCGACCAGCGACGAGGGCGCGGTGTCGATCACGGCGATGCTCGCAAGCGAATCCTTGCGTGGCGAAGGGATGCGCCTCGACGTTCGCGACACGGCGTCGCTCGAGCGGGTGGTTCGCGACATCGAAGCGCGTCACGGACCGGTCGGCATCCTGGTGAACAATGCCGGCATCACGCGCGACAACCTGCTCGTGCGAATGAAGGACGACGATTGGGACGCCATCATGGCGACCAATCTCAAGCCGGCGTTCCATCTCGCGAAGCTCGTTTTGCGCGGCATGATGAAGGCGCGGCGCGGCCGCATCATCCAGATCGGATCGGTCGTCGGCAGTTCAGGCAACGCCGGCCAGACCAACTACGCCGCCGCGAAGGCTGCGCTCGTCGGATTCACCAAATCCCTCGCGCTCGAAGTCGGCAGCCGGGACATCACCGTCAATTGCGTTGCGCCGGGCTTCGTCGACACCGAGATGACACAGGCTTTGGCGCAGGCGCAGCGGGACGCGCTCATCGCCCGCATTCCGCTCGGACGCTTGGGTACGCCGGACGACGTCGCGAACGCGGTGCTGTTCCTCGCCGGACCGCGCGCGGGTTACATCACCGGCGCAACGCTGCACGTGAACGGCGGCATGCTGATGCCGTGAAACGCCGGCGCAGGCGTCTGGCCCTCTGCGGCGCACCGCAACGGCTCTGGTAAAATCCGTCGGTTTCGGTTCTTGACCCCTCGCAGGGGAGGAGATGCATGGAAAACATCGAACAACGCGTCAAGAAGATCGTCGCGGAACAACTCGGCGTGAACGAAGCCGAGATCAAGAATGAATCGTCGTTCGTCGACGATCTCGGCGCCGATTCGCTCGACACGGTCGAGCTCGTGATGGCGCTCGAGGAGGAATTCGAAACCGAGATTCCGGACGACGATGCCGAGAAGATCACCACGGTGCAGCAGGCGATCGATTACGTCGGCACGCACGTCAAGAAGTAGCCGGGCTCCTCGCGGGCCGCATGTGGCGGCCCGCGCCTGCAGGTTGCGGTGCCACGCGCATGCCGGCCCGCCAATGATTCGCAGTTCCATTCCATTCGTGCAATGTCACGCCGCCGCGTCGTCGTAACCGGTCTCGGCATCGTTTCTCCTGTCGGCGTCGGCGTTGCGGACGCGTGGGCGAACATACTCGCCGCGCGCTCAGGCGTGGCGCGCATCACGCGGTTCGACGCAAGCGCGTTTACGTCGCAGATCGCCGCCGAGGTCAAGAACTTCGACGTGTCACGCTGGCTCTCCGCGAAGGAGGCACGCCGGTACGACACATTCATCCATTACGGACTGGTCGCGACGATGGAAGCGGTTCGCGACGCGGGCCTCGACGACTATGCCGGCGACAAGGACCGTTGCGGCGTCTGCATCGGTTCGGGAATCGGAGGCCTGCCGATGATCGAGGAGACGCATCGCGCCTACCTCGCACACGGGCTTCGCAAGATCTCGCCCTTCTTCATTCCCGGCACGATCATCAACATGGTCGCGGGACTCGTCTCGATTCATTACGGCTATCGTGGGCCGAACCTTGGCACGGTGAGCGCCTGCTCGACGGGCAACCACAGCCTCGGCGAGGCAGCGCGACTGATCGAATATGGCGACGCCGACATCATCGTCGCCGGGGGCTCGGAAGCGACAGTGTCGCCGCTCGGTATCGGTGGGTTCATCGCGGCGCGGGCACTGTCGACGCGCAACGACGATCCGCAAACGGCGAGCCGGCCGTGGGACGTGGGTCGCGACGGATTCGTGCTTGGCGAAGGTGCCGGCATTCTCGTGCTCGAGGAGTACGAGCACGCGAAGGCGCGCGGCGCGCGCATCTACGCCGAACTCGTCGGCTACGGCAACACCGCGGATGCCAATCACATGACCGCCCCCGCGCCCTTCGGAGAAGGCGCTGCGCGTTGCATGAAGATGGCCTTGCGCAACGCCGGGCTTGCGCCCACAGACATTTCCTACATCAACGCCCATGGCACGAGCACACCCCAGGGCGACATCGCGGAGACGCAGGCGATCAAG
>DASSEA010000332.1:0-2672 GCA_035696805.1 Casimicrobiaceae bacterium | reverse complement strand
GATGGCAGCGGTCGGCGCAACGCGCGCCGTCGGATCGATCGATGCGGTCGGATGCACGCCGGCCCGCACGCGCGGCGCGGCATGCAGGATCGCCGCAACCTTCGCGTAGATCGCGTACGGATTGTTCGCAACGAGTTTCGGCAGCGCGGCGGGAGCGCCGGCGCCCGGTGCCACGATCACGGCGGCGGCGCGCGTGGTCGCCAGCTGGCCGCGATAGCGCGGATTTGCGAGGAAGGCGATGTCCTGCGGACCGGCATGTTCGAGCGTCGCGACCCGCGATACGACGACGCTGCCGTCGCCTTCCAGCGTCGCACCGGTCAGTGCGGCGAGTTCCGTGAGGGTTCTGGGCGCGCTGGGTGAAGCCATCGTGGCGGGCGCTCGCCCGGGCGCGGTCGCGCGGTCGGCTACTTGTCCGCGAGCGCCTTGATCACCTTGTCGGTGATGTCGATGCGCTGGCTAGCGTAGACGACGGGGTCCTGCAGGATCAGGTCGAACTTCTCGCTTTCGGCGATCTGCTGGATCACCTTGTTCGCGCGCTCCTGGATGCCCGCGAGTTCTTCGTTGCGGCGCAGGTTCAGATCCTCGCGAAATTCGCGCTGCATCCGCTGCAGGTCGCGCGATTGGTTGGCGAGATCGCGCTCCTTGTTGCGACGCTCGGTCTCGGCCATCGTCGCGCCGTCCTTGTCGAGCGCAGCCTGGAGATCGCGCACCTGCTTCGCGAGCTTCTGGATCTCGGCATCGCGCGTCGCGAACTCCTTTTCGATCTTCTGCTGCGCGCGCTTCGCGGGCGTCGCTTCGCGGAACAGGCGTTCGGTGTTGACGAAGCCGATCTTGTACTCGACGGCGACCGCGAGCCCGGCCCACGCCACCAGCGCGACTGCGAGCACGCCCTGCACGAGTCGACTCAAGCGATGCCTCGGGCTCAACGCGCGCGCCTTTAGAACGCCGTTCCGGCCTGGAACTGGAAGCGCTGCTGCCGATCGCCGTCCTTCGCGTTCAGCGGAATCGCGTAGCTGAATTTCAGCGGGCCGATCGGCGAGTTCCAGGCGACGCCGACGCCTGCGGAATAGCGAAACGACTCGAACGGCGATTGATCGATATCGAGCGCGCCACCGGCTGACGCCGTCGTGCCGGCGATCTGTCCGACGTCGGCGAAGACGCTCGCGCGCACCGCCTTGTCGCCCTTCAGGATCGGATAGAACAGCTCGAGGTTGCCGACGATCTTGCGGCGGCCGCCAAGCGCGTTGCCGAACGGGTCGCGCGGACCGAGCGACGCCGTTTCGTAGCCGCGCACGGAATTGACGCCACCGGCGAAGAACGCCTTGAAGAACGGCAGCGGCTTGCCCGAGTAGCCATCGCCCCAGCCGAGATCGGCGCGCGCCATCAGCACGAAACTGCCGTAGATCGGCCAGTACACCGAGTGTACGTACTGCAGTTTGTAGTACGAAAGATCGCCGACGGGCAGACCGGTCTCGAGCAGCACGCTTTGCAGGCGCCCCCGGCTTGGATAAAGGATGTCGTCCCGCGTGTCGCGCGCCCACCCGGCGGTCAGGATGTACGCGTTCGACGTTTCGCCGAACTGGTTGACGAAATCCTGGTACACGGGCGGACTGTCGCTGAACAGCGTGATCCTCGTGTGCTCGTAACGCGCGCCGAAATTGATCGTGTCGGTCTCGGTGATGGGCACGCCGAAGCCGAGCGCACCGCCCAACGTCTTCGACGCGTACTGCGCGATCGCGAGGCCGGTCGGATCGAGGCTCTTCTGATACCCCTCGATCGTCCGCGAGATGCCGTCGACGGTGTAATAGGGTTGCGTGAAGACCACCGAGTACTGGCGATTGAAGCGGCTCGTGTTGACGCCGAGTGCGAGCGCGTTCCCCGATCCGAAGATGTTGTCCTGCGACACCGACGCGTTCAGCACGATGCCTTCGGCGCTGGAGTAACCGACGCCCGCGAGCAGGTTGCCGGTCGATTTCTCCGTGACCGACACCTCGATGTCCACCTGGTCCGGGGTGCCGGGCACGGGCGGCGTCTCGACGTTGACGTCCTCGAAATAGCCGAGGCGCTTGACGCGGATCTTCGAGCGATCGATGCGCGGACCGTCGTACCATGCATCCTCGAGCTGGCGAAACTCGCGGCGAATCACTTCGTCGCGCGTCTTCGCATTGCCGCTGATGTTGATCTTGCGCACGTACGCACGGCGGCCCGGGTCGACAAAAAACGTGAACGACGCGGTTTGCTTGGCGCGGTCGAGTTCGGGTACGGCGTTGACGTTCGCAAACGCGTAACCTTCGGCACCGAGGCGATCGCTGATCGACTTCGCCGACGCCTGCAACCGTTCCCGCGAGAACACCTCGCCGGGCTTGACGCGGATCAGCCGCTCGAGATCGTCCGCCGGCACGACGAGGTCGCCGGCAACGCGCACGTCGCCCACCGTGAAGAGCGGACCTTCGGTGATGTTCAACGTGATGAAGATGTCGTCCTTGTCGGGCGAGATCGACACCTGCGTCGAGTCGACGTTGAATTCCAGGTAGCCGCGGTTCTGGTAGAAGCTGCGCAGCGCCTCGAGGTCGGCCGAGAGCTTCTGCTTCGAATACTGATCGTTCTTCGTGTACCACGTGAGCCAGCCCGGCGTCGTCAGCGTCATCTCGGAGAGGAGCTGCTTTTCCGTG
>DASSEA010000331.1:0-5944 GCA_035696805.1 Casimicrobiaceae bacterium | reverse complement strand
GACGCTCGCGCCGGTGACCCTGTGCACCTCCAGACGCAACCTCCGCGCGCCGGCGCCCATCGGGACGTCCGAAAGAATCTGCAGCGGCGTCGCGTCGCTCCGACGCTGCGACCAGCGCTCGGCGCCGACACGCACGGCGATGTCGCGCCACGCGTTGGCGACCGCTGCATCGTTGTCGACGCCGAATGCAGCGCAGGCACGCGGGCTCGCGTAGCGGCAGCCGTCACGATCGCCGACGATCAGCACGCCGACCGGAAGCAGGCGCGCGAGGACGTCTCCCAGGCGCAGGCCCGAATCGTGCAAGCTGTCGTCGGCATCCACCTTCATTCGTCCGCTACCGGCAATGGGACCCCATGCGATCGCTGGCTGAAACACCGATCAAGTTGCTGATCGTCGACGACGACCCGGCGACACGCGAACTGCTCGGCGAAGCGCTGCAGCATCGGGGCGCCAGCGTGCGGGTGTCCGCCGACGCGGCAGACGCGCAGCGCACCTTCGCCGCCTGGCATCCGGACCTCGTCATCTCCGATCTCGGCATGCCGTGCGTCGACGGTTACGAACTCATTCGCCGTGTTCGCCGTCTAGCGCCGGAACTGGGCGGCAGCACGCCGGCGATCGCGTGCACGAGTTATTCGCGCGCGCAGGATCGGGAGCGTGCCATGCACGCGGGGTATGACGCCGTGATCTGCAAACCGGTCGATCTCGACGTGCTGGTCGATACGATCGCTCACGTCGCGGGCGGGCGCGGGTTCGGCTCGGGCGGCGACGCGCCGGAGGCTGACACGGCGCCCTGATTGCCGGCGGCGCTGCCGATGCGGGCGAGGTCCGCTCCCGTTTCGTACGCGCGCAGCCGGTTGTAGAGCGTCTTGACGCTGATGCCGAGAATTTCGGCGGCAGCTTCCTTCGTGTGCGTATGCTGCACCGTGGCGAGGATCAGGCGCTTCTCGACCGCGTCGATGCGATCGCCGACGCCGATCTGGAACGAGCGTCCGCTGAAATCCGCGGCGAGCGTGGCTTCCTGCGACAGCCCGACCTGCGTGATCCATTCGCCGTCGGTCATGATGAAGGCGCGGTGGATGGCATTCGACAGTTCCCGCACGTTGCCGGGCCAGTGATAGCGCTTCAACCGATCAATTGCCGCAGGCGTCAGCGCCTTCGTCACGTTACCTTTCTTGTTGAGCTGCGCAAGGAAATGATTGGCAAGCAGCTCGATGTCATCGCTGCGTTCGCGCAGCGGCGGGACGTAGAGCGGAAACACCTGCAATCGGTAGAGCAGGTCCTTGCGCAGCTTTCCGTTGGCGACGGCGTCGTGCGGATTGCGATTGGTCGCGGCGAGCATGCGGACGTCGATGTCGATCGGCCGGTCCGAGCCGACGCGACTCACCGTCTGCGTTTCGAGAACACGCAGCAGTTTCACCTGCAAGTCCATCGGCATCTCGGTAATCTCATCCAGGAACAGCGTGCCCCCGTGCGCGCGCTCGAAATAGCCGCGATGCTGGCGGTTCGCCCCGGTGAAACTGCCCTTCTCGTGCCCGAACAATTCGCTTTCGATGATGTGGGGCGATATCGCGCCGCAGTTGACCGCGAGGAACGGGCGCAGCCGCCGACGGCTCACCTCGTGGATCGTCTGGGCGACGATTTCCTTGCCAGTGCCGCTCTCGCCGGTGATCAGGACGGTCGCACCCGTCGGTGCGACGCGGCCGATCTGGTCGTACAGTCGCTGCATCGGTGCCGAACCGCCAACAAGACGTCCGTAGTGACCAAGCGAGCGCAGTTCGGAACGCAGGTCCTTCACTTCGGCAGACAGCTCGGGCGGGCGCGCGACGCGCGACAGCACGCCGCGCAGATGCGCGAAGTTGATCGGCTTCAGCAGGTAGTCGTTCGCGCCGTGCCGCATCGCCTCGATCGAGCTTTCGAGCGTTGCGTGGCCCGTCACGACGACGACTTGCGTATCGAGCTGCCGCGCGGTTGCATCGCGCAACAACTCGATGCCGCTGCCATCGGGCAGCATCAGATCGAGCAGGATGACGTCCGGCGCCGAGCCGAGAAGGTCGCGCGCGGCTTCGAGCGAATGGGCGCATGCCGTCGTGAAACCCTGGTCTCGGACGAGCTCCGCCAGTGCTGCGGCGGCATTGGTGTCGTCATCGACGATGAGTGCGTGCGGCATGAGGCTCGCGCGGCACGGCGTCCGCGCAGATTGTGGACTGCGTCGACAGGCGCAAGGACCGTACCGGTTTGGAAAGAAGCGTACAGGTCCCTGAATCCTCGCCCGATTCCGTCGGTTGCCGCATTCTTCGCACGCTTCCGGACGCTTGCTGCGTAATAATTACCGGCGTGCGGTGAAAATTCCGCGCCGTACGTGGGCGAATTGCCCGGAGTCGACGGTCGAATCGCCGTGTTGCCGAATGGCGACGCGCTGTTTTTTAAGCGAAATATGTTCTCGATCACGTGCCTTGCGCAGCCGTTGCGTGGCACCGAATCTGCTAAATCTGTCAAGGCACGCTTCCTCAACCTCACTGGAGATCACGATGCGAAGTCTTCCCTTGATCACGCTTTTGTGCGCGGGCCTCACGCTCGGCGTTGCCGGGTGTCAGCGCGAAACGAGCACGCCGAGCACGACCACGCCGCCGGTCGTGACGCCATCGCCGTCGACGTCCTCGTCGTCGACGACGACTACCACCACGCCATCATCCACGCCGAGCGGATCGACGTCGTCGAGCTCGTCGATGAGCCCGAGCACGTCGCCATCGTCGTCGACACCGAGCACGTCGCCATCGTCGAGCTCATCGTCGTCGACACCGAGCACGTCGCCGTCGTCGAGTCCGAGCTCGTCGTCGAGCGCAACTTCCACCACGCCGTCGACCGACACGAGCGCAACCGCGTCGCCGAACGCGGCGATGTCGAATACGACGCCGAAGGACAAGGGACAGTAATCGGATTGTCCCGGTTGACAGATCGTTATGCGGGAAAGATAGTAGTGCGCGGGAACGGGCCGTGAACCGGCCCGGCCGTCGCACCGGCAGTCGCCGCTGGACGGGAACATCCCGTACGACTCGCCGGTAGACCCGAGCCCATCGCACGGGTAGCCGCCCTTACGGTTCGACGGATGCATCTGCTCGATGTCACCATGCTGTACGCGCCGACCAGCGGCGGCGTCGTACGTTACCTCCGCGCCAAGCATCATTGGCTGCAGCAGCACACTGCGGTTCGACATTCGCTGCTCGTTCCCGCTGCCCAGGATATGCTCGGCAGCACGGGCGAACGCTACCTTCGCGCGCGCAAACTCCGGCCGCATGGTCACCGATGGCCCTTCGCCGTACGGCGATGGGCGCGTGAAATTCGCGCGTGCAGGCCGGATCTGATCGAAGTCGGCGATGCAGGTCCCGAGGCGTGGGCCGCCCTCTCCGCGGCGCGTACGCTCGATGTGCCGCTGATCGCCTTCTGCCACAGCGACATCGTGCGGATGGCGGCGCGACGTTTCGGTCCGGTGATGGGTGCCGCGGTGAAAGCGTATGCGCGCGAGTTCTACCGGCGCTGCGACCTCGTCATCGCACCGAGCGCATTCATGCGCGAGCGGCTCGGCGACTGGGGCGTGGAGCGCGTGGTTGCGCGCCCGCTCGGCGTCGACATCGATACGTTTGCGCCTTCGCGCCGCTCGAAGGCGTTGCGACGCGAACTGGGACTGCCCGCACGTACGCGACTGCTCGCGTACGCGGGCCGGTTCTCGCGCGAAAAGAACATCCCGGTCCTGCTCGATGCGTTTCGCGCGCTGGGCCCGCATTATCACCTCGTGCTCGCGGGTCCGGCGGCATCGCTAGACCTGCCGCAGAACGTGACGTTGCTGCCGTTTCTGCATTCGTCACTCGAACTCGCGCGCATTCTCGCGAGTGCCGATGGGCTCGTGCACGCCGGCGACCAGGAAACGTTCGGCCTCGTCGTGCTCGAAGCGATGGCGTGCGGGCGCGGCGTGATCGCCGCGCACGACGGCGCGATTCCGGAACTCGTCACGCCGGAAACGGGCGTGCTCGTGCGTCCGCGCGACGCAAACGCGTTGGCCGACGGCATCGTGGCGTTTTACGCGCGCAATCCGGAGCGGCTCGGGCGTAGCGCGCGCGCACGCGTCGAGAGGGACTTCAGCTGGGATTCGGCGATGCGCGGATTGCTCGATCTCTATCGCGCGACCCTCGTGACGCGACCGGCCCGCACGCCAGGCTATGCGACGTCCTGACGTCGCGTACGCCGTCGTGGCGTTGCACGATGTATCTCCCACCACCTGGCCGGAGTGCAGTCGGATCCTTGCGATGCTCGACGCCGCCGGCGCGAGCCCCGTGACGCTGCTGGTCATTCCGGATCGCCATCATCGCGCGCCGGTCCGGGACAACCCTGCATTCTGCCGCGCGATCGATGCGCGACTCGCTCGCGGCGACGAGGCCGTGTTGCACGGCATGTATCACGTCGACGAGGAGGCGCCGCCGCGTAGGTTGCGCGCCTTTGTCGAGCGACGGCTGCTGACGCGCGGGGAGGGCGAGTTCGCCGCGCTCGGCAAGGCGACGGCTGCAGCGCGCATCGCCGCCGGGGTCGCGATGTTCGAGGCGCTCGGCTGGCCGCTCACCGGATTCGTTCCGCCGGCGTGGCTTGCCGGCGCGGGAGCCCGAGACGCGCTCGCCGAATGCAGTCACCCGTTTCGTTACATGAGCGTGCGAAGCGGCCTTTACCATTTGCCGCAATGGCGGTTCGAGCGGACGGCCAATCTCTGTTACAGCCCGACGCATGCGTGGCGACGCGCGTACTCGCGGCTCGAAATTCGAAATCAATGGCGGCGCGCGCGCCGCGTGTCGCTGTTGCGCCTGTCGCTGCACCCGCAGGACGCGCGCGTTCCGCAGGTCCTGCGGCACTGGGAGCGACTGGTGGAGCAAACGCTCGCGACGCGGCGCATCGTGACCAAGCGCGACGCAGTGCTTGCGGCTATGCCGCGTGCTGGACGTTCGTCTCCTGCGGAGGACGACGCACGCGCGGCCGTGCCTTCGGACGCGCCGCCGGCGCGCGCAATTTCCTGAGCAGCACGAGCGTCCGGCTCTCGGCGACCGACAGGCCCGCGTAGCGCTCCTTGAGCCGGCGGGCCGGCAACGCGTCTGCCATGTACGCGTCGGCCACGCCCGGGTGAACGTAGCTCTTGCGGCAGACCGCCAGCGTGTTGCGAAGCGCGTGGGCAGCCGCGCGCAGGGCGCGATTGACGGTTCGGGTTCGCTCGGACGCGGTGGCGGACGGGCCGTAGCGCGTGAGCAGCACGGTGGCGATAACCGTCGCGCCCCACGTGCGGAAGTCCTTCGCCGTGTAATCGGCGCCACTGATTTCCTGCAGATACGCGTTGACATCGGTCGCGCAGATCCGGCGCATCTCGCCGTCGTCGATGTATTGGAACAGCTCGTAGCCCGGCAAGTCGAGGCAACGGCGGACGACGCGCGCGAGTCGTCGATCGGCGAGCGCCACGTCGTGCTCCTTGCCCGACTTGCCGCGAAAGCGCAGGCGTATGCGGTCGCCGGATACGCGCACGTGGCGCGTGCGCAGCGTCGTGAGGCCGAAGCTGCCGTTGTCGCGGCGGTAGCGCTCGTCGCCGACGCGCATGAACGTACGGTCAAGAATCGACACCATCGCGGCAAGCACCTTTTCGCGCGAAAGTCCCGGCCGCGCGAGATCGCGCTCGACCGCGTCGCGGATAGCGGGGAGCTTGGCGGCGAAGTCGGCGAGCCGATCGAACTTGTGTTCGTCCCGCTGGGCGCGCCATTGCGCGTGATAGCGATATTGCAGGCGGCCGCGCGCGTCGCGACCGGTCGCCTGCAGATGTCCGTCGGGATCGGCGCAGATCCAGACCGACGTCCACGCGGGCGGGATCGCGAGCGCACGAAAGCGCGCGAGCAGCGCCTTGCGACGAACGACATGGCCG
>DASSEA010000330.1:0-2879 GCA_035696805.1 Casimicrobiaceae bacterium | reverse complement strand
CGCCGGTTTCTACCAGGCCGGCGGTGCGTTCGGTTTTCGCGATCAGCTGCAGGACGTGATGGCGCTGGCCATCGCTGCGCCCGGCGAAGCGCGCGCGCACCTTGTACGCGCGTGCGCGCACCAGTTCGTCGAGGGCGATGTGCAGCACTGGTGGCATCCGCCTTCGGGACGCGGCGTTCGCACCCGCTTCGCGGACGACCGCATCTTTCTGCCGTTCGCCGTCGCGCATCACGTCAGCGTGACCGGCGATCTCGGCGTGCTGGACGAGCTCATTCCGTTCATCGATGGGCCGGCGGTACCGCCGCAGGGCGAGGATCTCTACTTCGAGCCGGAGCGTTCACCGGAAGCGGGCACCGTGTACGAGCACTGCGCACGCGCCCTCGACGCGAGCCTCGCCGTCGGTGCGCATGGCCTGCCGCTGATGCAGGGCGGCGACTGGAACGACGGCATGAACCGCGTCGGCATCGAGGGCCGCGGTGAATCGGTCTGGCTGGGCTGGTTCCTGTGCGCGACGCTGCGCGACTTCGCATCGATCGGCACGCGTTACGGCGATCGGGCGCGGCCGCAGAAGTGGTTGCAGCATGCCGACGCGTTGCAGCGGGCGATCGATCGCAACGCGTGGGATGGCGCCTGGTATCGCCGCGCGTATTTCGACGACGGCACGCCCCTCGGTTCGGCGCAAAACCGCGAGTGCCGGATCGACTCGATCGCGCAGAGCTGGGCGGTTTTGTCAGGGGCGGCGGACCCCGTCCGAGCGCGGCAGGCGATGGACGCGGTGTCCGACTATCTGGTCAAGCGCGGCGACGATCTCGTGCTGCTTTTCACCCCGCCGTTCGATGCGAGCGTCCCCGATCCGGGCTACATTCAGGGATACCTGCCGGGCGTGCGCGAAAACGGCGCGCAATACACGCATGCGGCGGCCTGGTGCGTGATGGCCTACGCGATGCTCGGCGACGGCGATCGTGCGTTCGAGCTGTTCTCGATGCTGAACCCGATCAATCATGCGGCCACGCGCGGCGGTGCGCATCGCTACAAGATCGAACCCTACGTGGTCGCCGGCGACGTCTACAGCGAGCCGCCGCACGTCGGCCGCGGCGGCTGGTCGTGGTATACCGGCGCAGCCGGATGGTTGTACCGCGCGGGCCTCGAGCACGTGCTCGGCGTGCGCGTGCAGGGCGCGCAGGTCGAGATTGCGCCATGCATTCCGCGCGACTGGGCCGGTTATACGGTGCGTTATCGACGCGGCCGCGCAACGTACGTGATTCGCGTCGCGAATCCGTCACGCCTTTCGACCGGCGGCGTCGACATCGAAATCGACGGCAAGGCCATCGACGGCTCGCGCTTTCCGGTCACCGACGATGGACGGGAACATCGCGTCGACGTGCGGTTGCGCGCGCCGGAGGACACCACGAGCGACGCGATGGAACGCCGCGAACGCCATGCCGCCGGCGGGCGCCGATAACCTACTCGACCGCCCGCAACGCGGCCTCCAGCAACGACGGATCCTCGGCGCGCAACTGCGTCGCATCGGACAGCATCTGCCGGAAGCGGCGGCCGCCGCGCACACCGTGATAGAGCCCAAGCACGTGACGCGTGATCGCGCGCAGCGATACGCCGCGCGCGATCTGTGTGGCTGCATACGGCATCAGCGCTTCGACGATCGCCTCGCGCGAACACGGTCGCGCTGATTCGCCAAACAAGCGGCGGTCGACGTCGGCCAGCAGATAGGGATCGTGATACGCGGCGCGCCCGAGCATCACGCCATCGACGTGCTCGAGCTCGCGCTCGATCGCGTCCCACTCGACGAGACCGCCGTTCAGCACGAATGTCAGCGCGGGAAAGTCGCGCTTCAGGTGGCGAACGACGTCGTAGCGCAACGGCGGAATTTCGCGGTTTTCCTTCGGAGACAATCCCTTCAGCACAGCGTTGCGTGCGTGGACGATGAACACGCAACATCCCGCTTCCGAAACGGTGCCGACGAAGTCGCGCACGAAGCCGTAATCGTCGATCGCATCGAGACCGATTCGATGCTTGACGGTGACCGGCACGCTGACGACGTCCCGCATCGCGCGTACGCACGCCGAAACGAGCGGCGGCTCGGCCATCAGGCACGCACCGAAACTGCCGGTTTGCACGCGTTCCGACGGGCAGCCGCAGTTCAGGTTGATCTCGTCGTAGCCCCAGCGCTCGCCGAGACCGGCAGCGTGCGCGAGTTGCGCCGGATCGCTGCCGCCGAGCTGAAGCGCGACGGGATGCTCGGCGGCGTCGAAGTCGAGATGGCGCGGCACGTCGCCATGCTGAAGCGCCGGCGCCGTGATCATCTCCGTGTAGAGCCGTGCGCGCTTCGAGAGCAGGCGGAAGAAGTACCGGCAGTGCCGGTCGGTCCAATCCATCATCGGCGCGACACAGAAGCGCCATGCGCTGGATTCCTGCTCATTAGACATTCTTGAAATCGGCGTCCTCCGCCGCCTTGGACGATTGCCGCGGGCGGGGCAAGAGCGTCGCGACCCACTTCGTGCAGGAGTGTACGATGGGTCGACTCCACCGTTGTCACGTAGATCACCGATGGACCGACGCACATTTGTCGCCCTCGTCACGGGTATTTTCGCGCTCGCGCCGCGAGCGCTCGACGCCCAGCAGATCGCCAAGGTCTCGACGATCGGCGTGCTTGTTGCCGCGCAGCAACCAGCACCGACGATCGTGGCTAACATCGCAGCAATGCGCGCGGCTCTGCGCGATCTCGGCTGGGTCGAAGGGAAGAACCTCGTGGTGGAAACCCGCTGGGCAGGCGAAGATCCGCAGCGTCAGCGTGAGATCGCGGCGGAGCTGAAAGCACTGCCCGTCGCGCTGATCGTCGCACCTGGCACGATCGCCATCCG
>DASSEA010000329.1:0-4001 GCA_035696805.1 Casimicrobiaceae bacterium | reverse complement strand
CGGCATCGGGCTTGGCCGCGGCAATCTCGGTCAGAAGCGCCTGGAATTCGACGTTCGGGAAGGGCAGCGTCAACTCCTTCACGACCTGGCCGCCCGAAGCCGCGATGCCGTCCTTGAAGCCCTGCACCGACTCGTCGCCGGCGGCGTACTTCCACGTGATCGTCACCACCTTCTTCGCGCCGCGCTCGCCGGCGACCTTGCCCATCGCGTAGCCAGGCTGCCAGTTCGAGAACGAGCTGCGGAAGATGTTCGGCGCGCACATCGGTCCGGTCACGGCGCGCGCTCCGGCATTGGGAATCACGAGCAGCGTGTTCGTGTCCTTCGCTACCTTGGCCATCGCCATCACGACACCCGAGTGCACGGTGCCGACGACGACGTCGACGTTGTCGCGCTTGATCAGCTTGTTGATGTTGTCGACGGCCTTCGACGGCTCCGATTCGTCGTCGACCTTGAAATACTCGATCTCGCGGCCGCCGAGCTTCCCGCCCTGTTCCTGCACGTAGAGCTTGAAGCCGTTTTCGATCGCATTGCCGAGCGCCGTGTACGTCCCCGTGTAGGGCAGCATGAAACCGACCTTGATCTTGCTTTGCGCGTCGGCAGCGCCCGCGACGACGATGAGGCCGGCGGCCAGCAGCCCGCGCACGAGCATCCGATATCGAACAGACATTGATTTCCTCCTGAAAACACCGCGCCGGCGAAGGCGCATGAATGAACCCATTGCGGAAAGCGCAGCGCCGCTCGTTTGCGGGCGCGCAAGGATAGCAAACGTCACGGCGCGTGCGCGCCCTCGCGCTCGCGCAGCCGGAAGCGCTGGATCTTGCCCGTTGCCGTCTTCGGCAACTCGGCGATGAATTCGATGTAGCGGGGATATTTGTACGGCGCGAGCTTGTCCTTCACGAACGCCTTCAGCGCGTCCTCGGTGTCGGCGCCCGGCGCATGGCCGGGTTTCAGCACGACGAACGCCTTGGTCTTCGTGAGGCCGTCCGCGTCCTCGCGTCCGATCACGGCGGCTTCGAGCACGGCGGGGTGCTGGACGAGGACGGCCTCGACCTCGAACGGCGACACGTAAATGCCGCTCACCTTGAGCATGTCGTCGGCGCGACCGGCGTACACGTAGCGCCCATCGTCGCGACGCACGTACTTGTCGCCGCTTCGCGTCCATTCGCCCTGGAACGTCGCGCGCGATTTCTCGTGGTTCGTCCAGTACATGAGCGCGGCGCTCGGCCCGCGGACGTAGAGGTCGCCGACGTCGCCATCCTTGACGGGCCGGCCGTCCTCGCCGCGCAGTTCGACGTCGTAACCGGGGACCGGAACGCCCGTCGTGCCGTAGCGTACGTCGCCGGCACGATTGGACAAGTAGATATGGAGCATCTCGGTGGAACCGATGCCGTCGAGGATCTCGCAGCCGAAGTGCGCAGTGAAGCGCTCGCCGATGTCGCGCGGCAGCGCTTCGCCGGCCGACACGCACATGCGAAGCGCCAGTTGGGATGGCGACGGGAGGTCGGGTGCCGCGAGCATCGCCGCGTACAGCGTCGGCACGCCGTAGAACACCGACGGCCGGCGTTCGATCAGGCGGCGGAACACGGCCTGGGGCGTCGGCCGTTCCGGCATCAGGATCGTCGTCGCGCCCGCCGCCAACGGAAACGTGAGCGCATTGCCAAGGCCGTAAGCAAAAAACAGCTTGGCCGCGGAGAACACGATGTCGCCCTCCGCCAGTTTGAGGACGTTCCGTCCGTACAGCGCGTCCGTCCAGTACGCATTCGCATGGGTATGCACGGTGCCCTTGGGCGGGCCCGTCGATCCCGACGAATACAGCCAGAACGCAGCGTCGTCGGCGTGCGTCGGTGAAGGTTCGCGGGCCTCCTGCGCGGCCGCGACGTCCGCAGCGAAGTCGCGATGGCGTGCCGGCAATTCGCCGCTTGCGTCGATGACCCAGACGGTGTCAACGTCGTTACGTGATTTCGCGAGTGCCTGCGCAAGCGTCGGCAGCAGCGCCTTCGACACGACGGCGGCACGCGCGCGGCTGTGCCACAGCATGTACGCATAGTCGTCGGCGGTGAGCAGCGTGTTGACGGCGACCGGAACGACACCCGCGTAAATGCTGCCGAGGAACGCAACGGGCCAGTCGACCGTATCGTGCGCGAGCAGCAGCACGCGCTCCTCCCGGCGCAGGCCGTTCGCCTGCAGCACGCTCGCAAAGCGCCGCACGCGCCGCGCGAGTTCCGCGTACGTGAGTTCGCTGCGATCGTCGGCGTAAGCGAGCTTGCCGGCGCGCTTCGCGTTCGTCGCAAGCAGATGCGCAGCGAGGTTGAAGTCGGCCGGCGGTGGCGGGGCGGTGGTGTCGGTCATGGTGAGCGCAATACCGCGCACGGAAGGCGACCGAAGGTCACGTGCGCGGTCGCCCCGCCAAAATAGTCGTCGCGCGCAGGACTGTCAAGCACTATAATGCATTTCCACGTGTGCGCTCCACGATGACGAGTCCCCCGACCTCCGCCGGCGCGCTCGATGATCGCAACCCGTTCCTGGTTGCGCTCGGCGAGACGGTTCGCAGCCTGCGCGCACGGCGGGGTTTGACGCGGCGTGCGCTCGCCGCGGAGGCGCGCGTGTCGGAGCGACATCTCGCCAACCTCGAAGGCGGCGTCGGTAATGCGTCGATCCTCGTGCTGCGGCAGGTCGCGGCGGCGCTCGGCTGCCCGCTGACCGACCTGTTCGATCAATCGACGAACGCGTCGCCTGACGCGGCGTTGATCCGCGAGCTGCTGCGCAACCGTTCCGGCAACGATCTCCAGCGCGCTTACGCTGCGCTTGCCCGCGTGTTTGCCGACCCGCCCGCCGGCGGCCGTCGTACGCGCATCGCATTGATCGGCCTGCGGGGCGCGGGGAAGTCGACGCTCGGCCGCATGTTGGCCGACGACCTCGGCTATCCCTTCGTCGAACTCGACGCGGAGATCGAGCGCCTCGCCGGCTGCACCGTCGCCGAAGTGCACGCGCTGTACGGGACGACGGCGTATCGCCGTTACGAGCGGCGCGCGCTCGACGACGTTGTCCAGCGGCTGCGCGAAGTGATCCTCGCGACGCCGGGCGGCCTGGTGTCGGAGGCCGCGACGTTCGCCCGACTGCTCGATCGCTGCTTCACCGTCTGGCTGCGCGCCGCACCGGAAGAACACATGAACCGCGTGCTTGCGCAAGGCGACTATCGACCGATGGCAGGCAACCGCGAAGCGATGGACGATCTGCGCCGGATCCTCGCCGGACGCGCGCCGTTCTACGCCAAGGCCGACGTCGTCGTCGACACGTCCGGTCGCTCGGTCGACGCAACGTTCGCGGCATTGCGCAGCGCCCTTCGCGCGGAGTCGGCCAACGCCATGGCAGCTGCCGACTGAGCGATGAAATATAGTGCAACGACGGTCGCGAGGGCGTCCCGGTGACGTGGTCGATCGTCGCGCGGGATTCGTCGGGTGCGCTGGGGGTCGCCGTCGCGAGCCGGTTTTTCGCAGTCGGTTCGCTTTGTCCCTATGCAGAGAGCGGCGTCGGTGCCGTCGCGACACAGGCGCTCGTCAATCCACACTTGGGTCCGGCTGCGCTGGCGAAGCTCGCGGAAGGCAACGAGCCTGCGCACGTGCTTTCCGCCGTGGTCGCGGACGATGCAGGCCGCGATGTGCGGCAACTGCATCTCGTCGATGCGCGTGGCCGCGCCGTGGCGTATACCGGCTCGGCGTGCATCGACTGGTGCGGTCACGTGACCGACGAGAACTTTTCGGTGGCGGGCAACATGCTGGCGGGTCCGCGCGTGATAGGTGAAGACGCGGACGCCTATCGCGCAAATGCGCAGCTCGACTTCGCCGAGCGATTGCTGAGGGCGATGGAAGCGGGCGAAGCGGCCGGCGGCGACAAGCGCGGCAGGCAGGCGGCCGCATTGCGCATCGTCACCACCGAGGACTATCCGACGCTCGACTTGCGCGTCGACGATCACGCCGATCCGCTCGCCGAATTGCGGCGCC
>DASSEA010000328.1:0-2092 GCA_035696805.1 Casimicrobiaceae bacterium | reverse complement strand
CAGCGCTCGTCACGGTCGGCGACTACGCGCCCGCGCAGGAGCTTGCCGAAGCGGCGCTGGCCGGCCTCGCACGCTACGACAACGCGCAGCTCGTGATGTTCGCGCGTTCGAATCTGGCCGAAGCGCTCGCGGGCTGCGGCGAGGTTCGACATGATCGTCGGATGCTGCGGCGACGGATCGCTGTCGCGCAGCGTTTCAAGCGCTTCGTACAGATAGCGGATCGCTTCGTCGAGCCGATCGGTGAAGTAGTGCGCCGCGCCGATCGCATTCAGCAGCCAGAACCGATCCTCCGGCGCCAGCACCTGCTGCGACTCTGCATACAGCGCGAGCAGGCGCTCGCGCGCTGCGATCGGATCGCGCTCGGTGATGGCAAGGCGCGCGGCACCCACTTGCGCAAGCAGGGAACCTCGACGTTCGGCGGTTTGCTCGAAGCGCGCGGCCGCACGCTCGAGCCACGGCCCCGCGTCGAGCGGGTTCGGCGTGAAGTACAGATGGTGGTACGCGATCGTCAGCTCGCACCACGCGCGAAGGCCGGGATCGGTGTCCGCTCCCTGGAGCTGCGAAGCTTCCTCGAACGCGCGCTCCGGCTCGCGGAAATGACGATTCCACAGCGCGACGCCAACGTCGTCGTGATCGGTGATCGTCATGGCGCCCAAACGATCAGGGCGCCCCGCGGGACGCCCTGTTCATGCATGCGCTCACCGCCGGCGCGTTTACGGAAGCGCCTTGATCGCCTGCGCGAGGCGCGATTTCGTCCGCGACGCAAGGTTCTTGTGGACGATGCGCTTGTCCGCAATGCGGTCGATCACCGCCTGCGACTCGCGCAGCGTCGTCGTGGCCGCGGCCTTGTCGCCGATCGCGATCGCTTTCTTCACCTTCTTGACGGCGGTGCGCAGCGCCGACTTCTGGCTCGCATTGCGCTGCCGCGTGGCTTCCGCCTGCCGCGCGCGTTTGCGTGTCTGTGCCGTATTGGCCATGGATTCGTCCTCGTCCAAGCAAAACGGCGCATCGCATGCGCCGCATCGATCGATGGAACGCCAGCGCTGCCCGCGGGTTCGGGCAGGTGGCCGCCTGTCGCGGCCAAAGATCAGGAGCTGGCGGGAAAAGACCGGGCATAATACGCGATTTTTCCAATGCAGGCAAGGCGTTGCCTGCGCCTTTCACCCGGGAACGCGTACCCGAATTGAATCTTCTTCGCACGCTGTCGACGGTCAGCGGAATGACGCTGCTGTCGCGCATCACCGGGCTTCTGCGTGAAACGATCAAGGCCGCGGCGTTCGGCGCGGGCTTGCAGATGGACGCGTTCGAAGCCGCGTTCAGGCTGCCGAACCTCCTCCGCCGACTGTTCGCGGAAGGCGCGTTTTCGCAGGCGTTCGTGCCGATCCTCGCCGAGTATCGCCGCAAGCGCGGTGCCGACGCCACGCGCGATCTCGTCGGCAACGTCGGCACGCTGCTCGCCGTCGCGCTCGTAGCGCTGTCGATCGCGGGGTCGCTGGCGGCACCGTGGCTCGTCTACCTGCTCGCCGGCGGATTCGCGCGCACGCCGGGCAAGGTCGAGCTGACCGCCGACATGATACGGATCGTCTTTCCGTACATCCTGTTCGTGTCGCTGGTTTCCCTCGCCGGCGGCGTGCTGAACGTTTTTCGCCGCTTCGCGATCCCGGCGTTCACCCCGGTGATGCTGAACCTGTCGATCATCGGCGCGGCGATCTTTCTCGCGCACTGGTTCGACCCCCCCATCCTCGCGCTCGCCTGGGGTGTCGCCATCGGCGGCGTCGCGCAGCTCGCGCTGCAGGTGCGGCCGCTGTTGGCCATCGGCATGCTGCCCCGGCCGCGTTTCGCCTGGCGCGACGAGGGCATGCGCCGCGTGCTGATCGCGATGGGTCCTGCCGTCATCGGCGTTTCGGCGGCGCAGATCTCGGCGCTCATCAACACGCAACTCGCCGCGCTGCTGGGCGACGGGCGCATTTCATGGATCACGTACGCCGATCGGCTGATGGAATTCCCGAGCGCGCTGCTCGGCGTCGCGCTGGGAACGATCCTGTTGCCGTCGCTCGCGCAGCATCACAGCGACGCCGACAGCGAGCAATAT
>DASSEA010000327.1:0-14852 GCA_035696805.1 Casimicrobiaceae bacterium | reverse complement strand
CGGCGGCAAGCGCGTTCGGCCGTTGCTGGCCTACGCGGCATCCGGGATCAGCGGCGCAGACATCGATCGGGTCGACGTCGTTGCGGTCGCCGTCGAACTCGTCCATGCGTATTCGCTCGTGCACGACGATCTGCCGTGCATGGACGACGACGCGCTGCGACGCGGCCGCCCCACGTGTCACGTTGCCTTCGATGTGGCGACCGCGCTGCTGGCAGGCGACGCGCTGCAATCGCTGGCGTTTGCCGTGCTGGGCGCGGCCGCGGACGCTGGTGCCTGTACGCTGCTCGCAACGGCTGCGGGCCAGCCCGGGATGGCCGGCGGCCAGCAACTCGACCTCGACGCGACCGGCCGGACGCTCGATGTCGAAGCGCTCACGCAGATGCATGCGCTGAAGACCGGTGCGTTGATTCGCGCCGCCGTGCAGCTCGGCGCGCGGTGCGGCACTGCACTCGATGCAACGGAGACGCGAGCGCTCGATCGTTATGCAAGCGCGGCCGGGCTCGCGTTCCAGGTCGGCGACGACATTCTGGACGTCGCGGGATCGGCGGCAACGCTCGGCAAGACGGCAGGCAAGGACGCGGTGCAGCGCAAGGTGACTTTCGTCACGCTGCTCGGCGTCGACGAAGCGCAGCGGCGTTTGCACGCACTGCACGATGATGCCCGCGCGGCGCTCGCGCCTTTCGGTGCGCGCGGCAGGCGGCTGGGGGAAATCGCCGACTGGATCGTGTTGCGTAGGACCTGAAACGCCGGGCGGTCGCGATGCATCCAACGCTGCACCCACGCCGCCGGGCCGATGACCACGCTCGACGATGGCCAGACGCCCGCGCGCGTCAAATGACAGGCGCATGCAAATTCCGATATGGCACACTTGACCCGATGAATCGACCCGAAACCCCCGCCCGGCTGATGCCGATGCCCGACGTCCAGTCCGGACGCGACGAACGCAATCTCGCGATCGAGTGCGTCGGCATCAAGGGACTTCGCTATCCGCTTCCATTTGCCGATGGTGCCGGCGCCGTGCAGGCGACGATCGCAACGTGCAATGTCTACGTTGCATTGCCCGAATCGCAGAAGGGCACGCACATGTCGCGCCTCGTCGAGTTGCTCGAGGAGCGCGCCGCGCCTGGGGCCGAGCCGTTGACGGTGGCCGGTCTGCGTCCGTTCGTCGAGCAACTGGTGACGCGGCTCGACGCACCCGGAGGACGGGTCGAAATCGCATTCCCGTTCTTCGTGCGCAAGCTCGCGCCCGTTTCCGGCGTGGCGAGCCTGCTCGACGTCGACGTGCGCTTGGCGGCAGAGCTCGATGCGGGCGCCTTCGCCTGCACGGTGGCTGTGTCGGTCCCGGTGACGTCGCTATGCCCGTGCTCGAAGGAGATATCCGCCTACGGCGCCCACAACCAGCGCTCGTTGGTGACGATCAGCGTGCGCACGACGGAGCCCGTCGAAATTGTCGAAGTGATCCGCATTGCCGAAGACGAAGCGTCGTGCGAGCTGTATGGAATTTTGAAGCGCGCGGACGAGAAATACGTCACCGAGCGCGCGTACGACAATCCGCGCTTCGTCGAGGACCTGGTACGCGGCGTCGCGGCGCGGCTCGCGGCCGACGATCGCTTCTTGGCGTACACGGTCGAGGCCGAGAACTTCGAGTCGATCCACAACCATTCCGCGTACGCGCGGATCGCGCGCGGCTGGTAGCCGGGGACGAACTGTCTTAGGTTCTCCTCCGCGGGCGCCGGGCGGATGAGGGCGTATTCAGTTCGGCGGCGGCGCGAATGAGCGTCTGCAACGCGTTTTCATCGATCGTGTCGCCTTCATGCAGATCGATTGCGCGTCTCGTGTTCCCTTCGAGGCTGGCGTTGAAGAGCCCTGCAGGGTCCTTCAGCAAGGCGCCCTTCGCGAACGTCATCTTCACGACGTTCTTGTAGGTTTCTCCGGTGCAGATGATTCCGGCGTGCGACCACACCGGAACGCCTCGCCATTTCCACTCCTCGACGACGTCGGGGATGGCCTGCTTGATGAGCATTCGCACCCGAGCGAGCATCTCGCCCCGCCAATCGGAGAGCTCGTCGATCCTGGCATCGATCAGCTGCGACGCCGCGCTGTCTGCTTTTTCCATCGTCGCCCCGACTTTCTCGTTCCCGCCGCGTTTGGCGTTCGACTTTATCGTCGGCACAGTCGATACCAGTGTTCGTCGGGCCGCAACATCAGTTCCATGACCTTGGGCAATCGAAAATGCGAGGGCTCGACGTGCGTGATGGTCCAGCCCGGAAACGCGGCCTCGATTTCGTCCCGAGTCACGCCTCGGATCAGCGGCCGCTTGCGTTTGGGCCATATCAGCAGCAGTACGGTGGCGTCCGGCGCGGAGACCGCATCAACTTCGCGTCCCATGGCTCGTTGCGACGCGACGCCGAAATCATGAAAGGTTCCGGTGTCGAGGACCAGCCGGAAGCCTGTATCGATACCGGCTTTCCGAAGCGCCGTGACGTCGCCCCTTGTTAGCTGCACGTTCACCCCGGCCCGCTCCACTCGCTCGCGAGCGCGCTCAAGGGCCTTCGCAACGATGTCTATCCCCGTGACCTGCCAGCCACGCTTCGCCAACTCGATTCCCCATATTCCACTGCCCGTTCCGAGATCGAGTGCGGTACCGAAAGGAGGGCTTCGCCCGCTCTCTTCGCGGGCAATCATTTCGTGGAATTTGTCCACGAACGGCGGATCAGTGGCCGCGTCTTCCCAGGGGTGGAAGCCGATCGAATAGGCGAACCGATAATTCATGGCAAGCCCCCCATAATGGTTGACGAGCACTGGAGGTAACGGACGCGGCAACTTGCGATTATGCCCGGCGGGCGAGCTTGCGGGTTGGGCCACAATGCGGCGGATTGTTAGCGTATCTGAACGGATGAAGCGAGCCGAGATCCCATGAATCGAACGTCACTGGTGTTCTTGCAACTCGCCCTTGCGGCGATCGTCGGCTACGGCGCTGCCCGCTACGCGATGACGACGGCGCCCGCGCCCGTCGCACCTCCGCCGGTCGCCGTGCCGGTACCGCCGCCTGCCACGCCGCTGCCGCTTCCGGCGCCTGCCGCCATTCCCTCGAACGCTGCGGGCGCTGCGCTCAGCGTGAGCTATCGGGCCGCGGTCGAGCGTGCCGCCCCGTCGGTGCTGACCGTGCACTCGGCGCGCACGGCGACACGGGGACCGTTCGGCATCGGCGGCCGCACGCTTTTGTCGCAGGGCCTTGGCTCCGGCGTCGTCATCGACGGCGATGGAGACATCCTCACCAACAATCACGTCGTCGAAGGCGCGAACGAGCTGGCCATCGCGCTGCCGGACGGCACGCTACGCCGCGCGCGCCTCGTCGGCGTCGATCCCGACACCGATCTCGCACTCGTGAAAATCGATGGCGGCGGCCTCAAACCCATCGCGATCGGTGACGTGAAGAGCCTTGCGGTCGGCGACGTCGTGCTTGCCGTCGGCAATCCGCTCGGCGTCGGACAGACGGTCACGCAGGGTATCGTCAGCGCGCTCGGTCGCAAGGGTATCGGCATCAATCCGATCGAAAACTTCATTCAGACCGACGCGGCGATCAATCCCGGCAATTCGGGGGGTGCGCTGATCGACACGGGTGGACGGCTCGTCGGCATCAATTCGGCGATCCTTTCGCGCGGCGGCGGCTCAGAAGGCATCGGCTTCGCGATTCCCGTCGATCTCGCGCAGAGGGTCGTGGCGGGCCTCAAGAAGCAGGGCCGCGTCGCGCGCGGCTGGCTCGGCATATCGACCGGACCGACGTCGCGCCCCGGTGCGCTCGTCATGGCGGTGCAACCTGACGGGCCCGCCGACCGTGGCGGGCTCGCGGCAGGCGACATCATCGTGCGCATGAGCGATCGCGCGATCGAACAGCCCGACGATGTGGCGGGTGTCACGCTCGAACTCGAGCCTGGCACCAAGATCGCGATCGAAGTGCTTCGAAACGGCCGTCGCGAAACGGTCGACGTGACGCTCGGCACCCGTCCGCCGCTGCGCCGGACGTCGCGCGGCTGAAGTCTCTACTTCGTCAGATACGTTTCGAGGAACGCCGTCATCGCGTAGAACAGGAAGTCGACGTTCGCCTTCCGCGCGTAACCGTGGCCCTCGTTGTCGGCGAGCAGATACCACACGGGCACGCCGTTCCGCCGCGCCGCGTTGACGATCTGCTCGGCCTCGGTGTACGGCACGCGCGGATCGTTGCGGCCGTGCACGACGAAAAGCGGCGCCTTGATGCGCTCGGCGTTGTTCACCGGCGAGATCCGCGTCAGGAACGCGCGCATCGCCGGATCGCGCTCGTCGCCGTATTCGACGCGCCGCAGATCGCGCCGATAGCTTTCGGTGTTTTCGAGGAACGACACGAAGTTCGCGACGCCAACGACATCGATCGTTCCCGCGATGCGTTCGGGGTAACGCGTCGAGACGGCGAGCACCATGTAACCGCCATAGCTGCCGCCCTCGACGAGCACGCGCGACGCATCGAGATCGGGCTGCGCCGCGATCCAGTCGAATAGCGCACCCACGTCCTTGACGGAATCCTCGCGCCGCATGCCGTTGTCGAGCGCGACGAACGTCTTGCCATAGCCGGTCGAGCCGCGCACGTTGGGCTCGATCACGGCGATGCCGAGCTCGTCGATGAAGTAATTCCAGCGTCCGAGGAACCCCGGCCGTGCCTGTGCCTCGGGACCGCCGTGGATCGACACGATGACGGGCCGCTTGCCCTTGAAGCGTGCGGGCGGGCGCACGATGAATCCGCCGATGGTCCGCGCATCGAACGTCTTCCATTCGATCGGCTCGGCGCTTCGGAACGCGGAGGCGTCGAGTCCCGGCACCCTGTTTTCGGTCCAGCGCACGACTTGGTTGTCGCGCAGGTCGATCGCGTAGACGTCGCTCGGACTCTGCGCGCTGTTGACCGAGACCGCGAGATCGCGCGAGTTCTCGTGCCAGACCAGACCGCGCACGTTGCCGATCGGCATGCGCGGCCGGGCGAGCGCCTTGCGCGTCGCCGCGTCGTAGAGACGCAGCACGCCGACGCCGGACTCGTTGGTGATGACGGCAAGCGTGCGGCCATCGGGCGACAGCGCGATGGACTCGACGTCCCAGTCGCCGCCTTCGCCGAAATAGTCGACCGCGCCGCTCGCGATGTCGAGATAGGCGAGCTTGCGGAATTCGCCATCGCGATCGGTCGCGAAAAACAGGCCTTTGCCATCGCGAGCGAAGTTCAGGTCGCTCGACGCGATCGGGTGAGCGGACGAAACGTTCTCGCCCGGCAACAGGCGACGGCGCGCGCCGGTCGCGACGTCCATCACCCAGACATACGATTCGTTGACCGACTTGAACTCGATCATCGCGACGCGCCGGTCATCGAAAGAAAACGTGAACTCGCCCCAGCCGGTCCCCGGCAGCGTCGCGATCCTGTGCATGCGCTTCGCATCGAGCGGGTCGACGAGTCCGATGTCGACCGTCGGCGACTCGCGCCTGCCCGTCTTGTCGAGGTCGGTCGATTCGACGAGCAACCGGTCGCGACCATGCGTGATGCCGGCGACCTCGTGCTTGCGCGACGCGTCTGTCAACAGCACGGGTGCTGATGCGTGCGGATCCAGTCGATAAAGCTGCTGCTGCTCGTTGCCGCCGGCGTCGCGCGCGAAGATCATCACCTCCGGCGCCTTCGGCCACCACAAGCCGAAACGCACCGGTTCGGCGAAGTCGGTGAGCTGCTGCAGTTCTGCGCCGGGCGCTGCCACGCGATGCAATTGCGTCGTGTTGACGGCACGGCGCGCAACGACGAGTTCGCGCTTCGTCGGATGCCAGCTCACCGCCGTGGCCGGTCGGAATTCGGTGTACGGCGCAACCTTCGCGGCCAGCGCCGCCGGAATCGGCGGAATGCCCTCGGCCTTCAGGTTGCCGTTCGGCGCGACGACGTCGGCAGCCGAGGCGAGCGTCGCCGTGCCGACGACGAATGCGACGACGAGCGATGATAGCGCTGTGCGCACGGATGCCTCCGCGGGATGACCGCTGGTAAGATCGTGCGATTGTAGCCACGCGCGTCGCGCGCCGATTCTCGAAGCATCCATGCGCCCGATCGCGATCTTCCGTTTCAGCCCCACCGAAGGGCCCGCGTATTTCGCCGAGTGGCTGGATCGCAATCGCCTGCGCTGGCAGTTGATCGCCGTCGACGAAGGCGTTGCGATTCCCGGCGATCCGCGCGAATTCTCCGGCATCGGCCTGATGGGCGGCCCGATGAGCGTCACCGACGCACTCGCGTGGATAGATCCGCTGTCGCGGCTCTTGCGGGACGCGGTCGCAACCAAGGTGCCCGTCATCGGTCACTGCCTCGGTGGTCAGCTTCTCGCGCAGGCACTGGGCGCGCGCGTGCAGCGCACCGATGTCCCCGAGATCGGCTGGATCGACGTCGAGATGACCGACGCCGCCGCGCAGCGTTCGTGGTTTGGCGGCGCAGCAGCGTTCACGCCGTTTCAATGGCATTACGACGTGTTCGCGCTGCCGAGCGGCGCAAGGCGCGTGCTGACCAACGCGTTCAATCCAAACCAGGGCTATGTCATCGACGATCGCCACATCGGCTTCCAATGTCACATCGAGATGACGCAGGACCTGGTGGAGACGTGGTGCCGCACCGGCGCCGACGAGATCGCGGCGCCCGGTACGCCACCGCGCCAGTCGCGCGACGAGATCCTCCGTGATCTGCCGTCGCGGCTCATCGCGCTGCAAGCCGTGACCGATCGCGTCTACGCGCGCTGGACGGAAGGGCTCGCGCGCTGAATGGGCGCGATCCGCGCGCTGCCGGATCTCCTGATCAACCAGATCGCCGCGGGTGAGGTCGTCGAACGACCCGCCGCCGCGCTCAAGGAGCTGCTCGAAAACGCGCTCGACGCGCGGGCGACGCAAATCGACGTCGATGTCGCCGGCGGCGGCATCAAGCGCATCCGCGTCGCGGACAACGGAGCCGGCATCGATCGCGAAGACCTGCCACTCGCGGTTGCGCGTCACGCGACGTCGAAAATCGGCTCGGTCGTCGATCTCGAAGCGATCGCAACGCTCGGCTTTCGCGGCGAGGCGCTTGCGTCTATCGCGGCCGTTTCGCGGACGGCGATCGCGTCGCGCGCCGAGGGCAAGCCGCACGCATGGCGAATCGAGGTCGAAGGCGGCACGGTCGGCGCCATCACCCCCGCCGCGCTGGCGGGCGGCACGACGGTCACCATCGAGGAGCTTTACTTCAACACGCCGGCGCGGCGCAAGTTCCTGCGCACCGAAGCGACGGAATGGGCGCATTGCGACGAGGCGTTTCGCCGCATCGCGCTCGCGCATGGCGACGTCGCGCTGACGCTGACGCACAACGGTCGTGCCGTGCAGCGCCTTGTGGCCGGCGGGCGGCGTGCGCGCGTCGAGGCGCTGCTTGGCGACGCGTTCGTCGTCCATGCCGCGCACGTCGATGCCGACGGCGGCGACGTGCACCTCGGCGGCTTCGCCGTGCGTCCCGCGTACGCGGCCGACGGTCCCGCGATGCAATACCTGTTCGTGAATGGTCGGCACGTGCGCGATCGCGTGCTCGCGCATGCCCTTCGGGAAGCGTATCGCGACATCCTGCATCACGACCGCCAGCCCGCGTATGCATTGTGGCTGACGCTCGATGCGCGGCGCGTCGACGTCAACGTGCATCCGCAGAAGTCCGAAGTCCGTTTTCGCGACGCCGGCGCGATTCATCAATTCGTTCGTCACGCCGTCGAACGCGCACTGGCGGCGACGGCGGCCGAGCAGCCGGCGGTCTCCGCGGCCGAAAGGCTTGGTGTCGCAGCGGCGCAGCTGCCACCGCGCGTACCTGCCAGTGGGTTGGGGTGGTCGTCGGGTGCCGCACCCGCGCCGAGCGATGGGCGGATCAGCGTCGCCGACGCGGATGCCGCGCAGACGGGTCTCGCGCTCGATACGCGTGAGCCGGCAGCGTTCTATCGCAGGCTGTTTGGGGACCGCGCGCCGCGGCCGCTGCCCGAGGACGATTACCCGCTCGGCTTCGCGCTTGCGCAGCTGCACGGCATCTACATCCTCGCGCAGAACCGCGCCGGGCTGATCCTCGTCGACATGCATGCCGCGCACGAACGCATCGTCTACGAGCGGCTCAAGACGGCGTTCGATGGCCGCGTGCCGGTGCAGCCGCTGCTCGTGCCGGCGACGTTCACCGCGGAGCCGCTCGAAGTCGCCGTCGCGACCGAAAACGCCGATGCGCTTGAAGCGCTCGGCTTCGACGTGGCGCCGATCGGGCCATCGACGCTCGCCGTTCGCGGCATTCCGCAGCCGCTGCAGGATGCCGATGCCGCGGCGCTCGCGCGTGCGGTGCTGCACGACATTCGCGAGTTCGGCGGGTCGCGTGCGCTCGATGCGCGGCGCGACGAGCTGTTGTCGTCGATGGCGTGCCACGGCTCGGTGCGGGCCCATCGCAGCCTGACGATCGCGGAGATGAACGCGCTGCTGCGCGACATGGAAGCGACCGAGCGCGCCGGCCAGTGCAACCACGGGCGCCCGACGTGGTACGAACTGAGCCTCGCGGACCTCGATCGCTTGTTCATGCGCGGGCGGTGATCCCCGTCGTCTTGCTGATGGGCCCCACGGCCGCGGGCAAATCGGCCGTGGCCCTCGCGCTGGCGGCGCGTTTCAACGGCGAGGTCGTGAGCGCCGATTCGGCGCAGGTCTACCGCGGCATGGACATCGGTACGGCGAAGCCGGACGCCGCGACACGCGCCGCCGTCCCGCATCACCTGCTCGACCTGATCGATCCGACCGACGCGTATTCGGCCGCGCGGTTCCGGCGCGACGCGCTCGAAGCGATCGCCGCGATCCGCACCCGGCGTCGCGTGCCGATCGTCGCCGGCGGCACGATGCTGTACTTCAAGGCGCTGCGCGAAGGCCTGAGTGCGCTGCCGCAGGCGGATGCGGACGTACGCGCCGCGCTCGATGCGCGGGCGGCGGAACTCGGTTGGCCGGCGCTGCACGCCGAACTCGCGCGCGTCGATCCGCCGACTGCTGCGAGACTCTCGCCCCGGGACGCGCAGCGCATTCAGCGCGCGCTCGAAGTGCACGCGCTGACCGGCCGGCCGCTATCGTCGTTGCAGGGTTCGCGTGACACCGGCGACGATGTCGGCCCGCTCGTCGCGGTCGCGCTCGCACCGGCGGAACGCGCAGAGCTCCACGACGCGATCGCGCGCCGCTTCGACGCGATGCTTGCGGCGGGCCTCGTCGACGAGGTGCGCGCGCTGCGCGAACGTCACCCGGAGCTGACGACGGATTTTCCGTCGATGCGCTGCGTCGGTTATCGGCAGGCGTTCGAGTACCTCGACGGTCGCGGCGATCGCGGCCTTCTGCGCGAACGCGGCATCGCCGCGACGCGCCAGCTCGCGAAGCGCCAGCTGACGTGGCTGCGGAGCATGAACGTCACGACGATCGACTGCTTTGCCGCGGATGCCGGTGCGCGCGTCGTCGAGCACGTCGCGCGAAAACTCGACGCGTCCGGGCACCGCTCGATGCCGAACGGATAAGCCGCTACGCGGCGAGCGCGTTGAAGGCGACGTGATTGCGGCCGGCGCGCCGCGCTGCGTACATGGCCGCGTTGGCCGCGGCCATGATGCCGGCCGAGTCGTTCGCATCCTCGGGGAAGAACGCGATGCCGATCGAGGCGCCGATCGGCGTGTCGGCGAGCGGCGGTTGCGCCGTCTCGTTCAACTGATCGCGCAGGCGTTGCGCGAGCAGCGCGAGCTGGCGTGAATCGCGCGCGTTCGGCGTGGCGAGCGCAAATTCGGTGGGACCGAGCCGCGCAAACAGGTCGCCTTCGCGCGACGCCGACCGGAACCTCCGGGCGATTTCGACCAGCAACGCGTCGGCGGTAGCCTCGCCGTGAAACTCGCGAACCGCCGACGCGCCGTTGATGTCGATGAACAGGACGCCGACGTGACCGCGTTCGCGGCGCGCGTGCGCGATGGCATACGCGAGCCACTCGGCGAAGAAGCGGCGATTCGGCAGGCCGGTCAGCGCGTCGTGATTCGCTTCCTCGCGCAGCCGTTCGGCGAGCCGGCGCTCGCGGCGCAGCGCACGCAATGACGCCGCGTAGGTCAGGCAGAAGAGTGCGATCGTCAGCGCACCGAGGATCGTCGCGGAGCGTCCCGTCGCGTCGAGTTCGCTGCGGGCCGCGGCACGCGCGCCACGCACGTCGGTCGCGAGATTCACGACCCGGCGGGTCACGGCGTGGCGCTCGACGTCCCCTTCGGCGGCCGCGATTGTCGTCGACAGATGAGACAGCACATCCGACGCGAGCATGGCGTCGACGCGCTGCTCCGCTTCGATGTACGCGCGCCCGCTCGACAGGACGAGCCATGCGGCCAGGATCAAGGCCGCGGCCCCCGCGATGAACACGGCGCTCAGTCGGAGTTCGGGTGCAACACGCATGCCGGTCGCTCGTCGCGAAGAATGGACGCACGCGATAAAGCAACCTCCGCGCCAGCAGCGTCGAACGTCTAGAATGAGCGGCTCCGTGGCACCCCTTCCGCCGACGCTCATGCACGCGCGCACGCTCTACGACAAGCTGTGGGACGGCCATGTCGTCCGCCAGGAAGACGACGGGACGACGCTGCTCTACATCGATCGCCACCTGGTGCACGAGGTGACGAGCCCGCAGGCGTTCGAGGGCCTGCGCCTCGCGGGACGCAAGCCGTGGCGCGTCGAATCGATCGTCGCGACGGCCGATCACAACACGCCGACGACGCATTGGGACGAGGGGATTCGCGATCCGATTTCGCGCACGCAGGTCGAGGCGCTCGACGCGAACATCGGCCGTTTCGGCGCGAAGGCGTACTTCCCGTTCCGCGATCGTCGGCAGGGCATCGTGCACGTGATCGGCCCGGAGAACGGAGCGACGCTGCCCGGGATGACGGTCGTTTGCGGCGATTCCCACACCAGCACGCACGGGGCCTTCGCCGCGCTCGCCTTCGGCATCGGCACGTCCGAGGTCGAGCATGTCCTCGCGACGCAGTGCCTGCTGCTCAAGAAATCGAAGTCGATGCTGATTCGCGTCGACGGCGCGCTGCCTCGCGGCGTGACGGCGAAGGACCTGGCACTGTCGATCATCGGCCGCATCGGTACCGCCGGCGGGACCGGGCACGCGATCGAGTTCGGCGGCGACGCCCTGCGTGCGCTGTCGATGGAAGCGCGGATGACGATCTGCAACATGGCGATCGAAGCCGGCGCGCGCGCCGGCATGGTGGCCGTCGACGAGCGCACGCTCGCGTATCTGAAGGGACGGCCGTTCGCGCCGCGTGACGCGCAGTGGGCGCAAGCGGTCGCGTACTGGCGCACGCTGGTGAGCGATGCCGGCGCGAAGTTCGATGCGACGCACGTGTTCGATGCGCCGACGATCAAGCCGCAGGTCACTTGGGGCACGTCGCCGGAGATGGTCGTGTCGATCGACGATCGCGTTCCCGATCCGGACCGCGAACGCGACGGCGAGCGGCGCGAAGGCATCGAGCGCGCACTCGATTACATGGGCCTCGCGCCGAACGTCCCGATGACCGACATTCGCATCGACAAGGTGTTCATCGGTTCGTGCACGAATTCGCGCATCGAGGATCTGCGCGAGGCGGCGAGCATCGCGCGCGGGCGCCGCGTCGCCGACAACGTGCGGCTCGCGCTGGTCGTTCCGGGATCCGGGCTCGTCAAGGCGCAGGCGGAGGCGGAAGGCCTCGATCGGACGTTTCGCGACGCCGGCTTCGAATGGCGCGAGCCGGGCTGCTCGATGTGCCTCGCGATGAACGACGACCGCCTCGAACCCGGCGAGCGCTGCGCGTCGACGTCGAACCGCAATTTCGAAGGCCGCCAGGGTGCGGGCGGGCGCACGCATCTCGTGAGCCCCGCGATGGCGGCCGCGGCGGCGATCGCCGGGCATTTCGTCGACGTACGGCGACTCTGAGCCCGTTCCAAGCCGACCGACCGCGACTTCGAGGAATTCAGCATGCAACCGTTTCGCGTTCACTCCGGAATCGTCGCGCCGCTCGATCGTGCGAACGTCGACACCGATGCGATCATTCCGAAGCAGTTCCTGAAATCGATCAAGCGGGCGGGATTCGGCGTCAACCTGTTCGATGCGTGGCGCTATCTCGATACCGGCGAGCCCGGCAAGGATCCGGCGACGCGGCGGCCGAATCCCGATTTCGTCCTGAACGACCCGCGCTATCGCGGCGCGTCGATCCTGCTCGCGCGGCGCAATTTCGGCTGCGGCAGTTCGCGCGAACACGCGCCGTGGGCGCTCGCCGACTATGGCTTTCGCGCGCTGATCGCGCCGTCCTATGCCGACATCTTCTTCAACAACTGCTTCAAGAACGGGTTGTTGCCGGTGGTGTTGCCGGACAGCGCCGTCGACCGGCTGTTTGCCGACGTCGCCGTGTTCAACGGCTACACGTTGACGGTCGATCTCGAACGGCAGCAGGTGACGAGCGCCGACGGATCGCTCGCGTATTCGTTCGACGTCGATCCGTTTCGCAAGCGCTGCCTGCTGAACGGCTGGGACGATATCGGGCTCACGCTGCAGCACGCCGACGAGATCCGCGCGTTCGAAGCGCGGCACTTGCACGAGCAACCCTGGCTTTGAAGATCGCGATCCTGCCCGGCGACGGCATCGGCCCCGAGATCGTTCGCGAAGCACGCAAGCTGCTCGATTCCTTGCGGCGCGAGGGATTGCCGATCGAGCTCGACGAGGCGCCGATCGGCGGCGCGGGTTACGATGCGGCGGGACACCCGCTGCCTCCGGCGACGCTCGATCTCGCGCGCGCCGCCGATGCGGTGTTGCTCGGCGCGGTCGGTGGACCGCGTTACGACGCATTGCCCCGCGAACTGCGCCCGGAGCAGGGCATCCTCGGCATCCGCAAGGCGCTCGCGCTGTTCGCGAACCTGCGGCCCGCGCTGCTGTACCCGGAACTCGCTGCCGCATCGACGCTGAAGGCCGACGTCGTCGCCGGGCTCGACATCGTCATCGTCCGCGAACTGACGGGCGACATCTATTTTGGCGAGCCGCGCGGCCGCCGCATGACCGCTGCCGGCGAGCGCGAGGGCTTCGACACGATGCGCTATGCCGAAGGCGAAATCGCGCGGATCGCGCGCGTCGGCTTCGAGACGGCGCGCAGGCGGAAACGCAAGCTCACGTCCGTCGACAAGGCCAACGTGCTCGATACGTCGATGCTGTGGCGTGAAGTGGTGACCGGCATCGCCGCCGAGTACCCGGATGTGGAGCTGTCGCACATGTACGTCGACAACGCCGCGATGCAGCTCGTGCGCGCGCCGAAGAGCTTCGACGTCATCGTCACGGGCAACCTGTTCGGCGACATCCTGTCCGACGAGGCGTCGATGCTTGCGGGATCGATCGGCATGCTGCCGTCCGCATCGCTCGATGCGCACGGCAAGGGACTGTACGAGCCGATCCACGGCTCGGCGCCCGACATTGCAGGGCAGGATCGCGCCAACCCGCTCGCGACGATCCTGTCGGTCGCGATGATGTTCCGGCACACGTTCGGCCACGCCGACGTCGCTGACCGCATCGAGCGAGCCGTGCGCGCGACGCTCGCACGCGGCCTGCGCACCGCGGACATCGCAGCACCAGGCGAATCGATCGTCGGCACGCAGGCGATGGGCGACGCCGTCGTCGCCGCATTACACTGACGATCCGGGAGTACGGAGCATGAGCATGCGCGTTGGTTTCGTCGGATGGCGAGGCATGGTCGGATCGGTGCTGATGCAGCGAATGCTTGCGTCACGCGATTTCGATGCGCTCGACCCGGTGTTCTTTTCGACGTCGAGCGCCGGCGGCGCGGCCCCGGCAGTCGGTCGCCGGTCGGGCACGCTGCAGGACGCGAACGATCCGCGTGCGTTTCGCGACCTGGACGCGATCGTCACCTGCCAGGGCGGCGACTGGACGACGGCAATGCACCCGCGGCTGCGCGAGTCGGGCTTCAGCGGTTACTGGATCGATGCGGCGTCGGCGCTGCGGATGCGCGACGATGCGGTGATCATCCTCGATCCGGTGAATCGCGACGTCATCGATCGCGCCGTGACCGCCGGCACGCGGAATTTCATCGGCGGCAACTGCACGGTCAGCCTGATGCTGATGGCGCTCGCGGGCCTCCTGCGCGAGAACCTCGTGGCGTGGATGACGTGCATGACGTACCAGGCGGCATCGGGCGCGGGTGCGCAGAACATGCGCGAACTGCTGCAGCAGATGGGCGAGGCGCACCTGGCCGCGAAAGCGCTGCTCGACGATCCCGCGTCATCGATCCTCGACATCGATCGCGAAGTCGCCGGGATCCTGCGCGACGAACGCTTTCCCACCGAGCATTTCGGCGTACCGCTCGCGGGCAGCCTGATTCCATGGATCGACAAGGACCTCGGCAACGGCATGAGCCGCGAGGAATGGAAGGGCGGCGCCGAAACGAACAAGATCCTCGGACGCAAGGAGAGCGCAATTCCCGTCGAGTCGCTGTGCGTGCGCGTCGGCGCGATGCGCTGCCACTCGCAGGCGCTGACGATCAAGCTCACCCGCGACGTGCCGCTGCCGGAGATCGAACGGAGTCTCGCGAGCGCGCATCCGTGGGTGCGCGTCGTGCCTAACCCGCGCGACGCGAGCATTCGCGAACTCACGCCGGCCGCCGTCACGGGCAAACTCGACATCCCGATCGGGCGCGTGCGCAAGCTCGCGATGGGCCCGGAATATCTGTCGGCGTTCACGTGCGGCGACCAGCTGCTGTGGGGCGCGGCCGAGCCGCTGCGCCGCATGCTGCGCATCCTGC
>DASSEA010000326.1:0-3880 GCA_035696805.1 Casimicrobiaceae bacterium | reverse complement strand
GATCGGGCTGGTGCCGGGCGGCGCCGTTACCGTCGCGTCGCGTCGCGGCAGCGTGTCGCTGTATGCGCGCGCCGACGACGGCACGCCGCGCGGCAGCGTGTTCATTCCGTTCTGCTATTACGAGGCCGCGGCGAACCTGCTGACCAACCCGGTGCTCGATCCGTTCGGCAAGATTCCCGAGTTCAAGTATTGCGCGGTGCGCGTGACGGCGGGCGGAACGCCCGATCCAACGCCCGGCTACGACGAGCCGGCAACGCTCGCGGCGGACTGATCGAGGATCGGCGAGATAGCCGTACGCGCCGCGCGGCCGCGCGTTGAAACTCAACGTCCTGTCCGACCTGCATCTGTCGTTCGGCCCGCCCGGCGCGCCGGACAACGACGCGGACGTGGTCATCCTCGCGGGCGACATCGCCCGTCCGCGCGAAGCGATCGCGTGGGCGCGCGAGCTGGCGACGCCGGTGCTCTACGTCCCCGGCAACCACGAGTTCTACGGCGGCAGCGTGAGCGGAACGCTCCGTGCGCTCGCAGAGTTATCCGCCGGAACCAACGTGCGCGTGCTCGACGACGCCGAAGTGACGATCGACGGCGTCCGCTTCGTCGGCAGCACGCTGTGGACCGACTTCGAGATATTCGGCACGGGTCGCGAGCGGGAGATCGCGATGCAGGAAGGGCAAAGGTTCATGCGCGACTTCACGCGCATCCGGCGCGACGAGGCATCGCAAGCGCCGTTAACGCCAGAAGACGCGGCCGCGCGCTTCAGGATGCATTCGAGCTATCTGGCGGAACGGCTGCAGGCGCCTTGCGACGCGCCGACCGTCGTCGTCACGCATCACGCGCCGTCGCGCCGCAGCATCCATCCGCGCTTCGAAGGATCGCCGCTCAACGCGTGCTTCGTCTCCGATGCCGAGCATCTGATCGACCGGTCGCGCGTGCAGCTGTGGGTGCATGGGCACACGCACGACAGTTTCGATTACGTCGTCAACGGGACGCGTGTCGTGTGCAACCCGCGTGGCTACGCGAAAGACGGCGTGAACGAGAATCCAAGCTTCGATATCGATTTCATCGTCGACGTGGCGACGTGACTCGTTGGCGATTCAAGGCAACGTTTCCGCACGCAGCATTAACGAAGCCGGCAGTTCGATCCCAAGCTGTTTCGCGGTCCGCGGATTGACGACGAGGTCGAACGTGGTCGGCTGCTCGACGGGCAGATCGGAGGGCTTCGCACCCTTGAGTATCTTGTCGACGTAGGCGGCCGCCTGCCTTGCCTGTCGCGGGATGTTGGGGCCGTACAACATCAGCCCACCTGCTTCGACATTCGAGCGGGCACCGTGAATCGATGGAAGCCGGTATCGGGACGTAAGGGCCGCAAGTTCAGTTGCGTACGTTCCGAACAACGAATCCGACATCACGAGCACGGCCTGCGCTCGCTGCCTGTCCATATCGGCGAACGCGCTCTCCAAGTTCTCAGGCTCGCGGGCCTCGACGAAGTGCAACGCTATTCCGAGCGAACGGGCCGTTGCGCCCACGTTTCGTACGGCGATGACGTGACCGGGATTGCCTGGATTCCACAGGACCGCGACTTTGCGAGCGCTCGGGACGGCCTCGTGAAGCAGTTGAAGATGCTTAGCGAAGATGTCGAGGTCGAAGCTGTAGGAAGTCCCCGTGACGTTTCCGCCCGGGCGTCTCAGGCTTTGCACGATACCCAGTGCGACAGGATCCGCCACGGAAGCCATCACGATGGGAATCGTGCGTGTCGCCCTGTGGGCGGCGAGTGCGGCGGGTGACGGGGACGCGAAGATGATGTCGACGTTTGCCCGCACCAGTTCATCCGCGAGCGACGCCAGCCGGTCGAACCTGCCTTCAGCGAAGCGATACTCGATCGTGATGTTCCGGCCCTCGGTCCATCCGAGCTCTCGCAGCCCATCGCGAAATGCGTCGATCACGCTCTTGTTTGCCGCGCTTCCTCCACTCGCCAGGAAGCCCAGGCGATAGACCCTGCCGGCGTCCTGCGCCGCGGCGCTCGGCACCAAGCCGAGTCCCAGGAGCAATACGAGCAGCATCAACTTCTTTGCAGCGCTGCACATGTTCAGACGATCTCCGCGCGCACGAGCAGCGATGCCGGTAACGTCAAGCCGAGTGCCTGCGCCGTTCGGGTATTCACCGCGAGCTCGAAGGCTGTCGGTTGCTCGACGGGGAGGTCCGCAGGTTTTGCGCCTTGCAGGATGCGATGCACATAGCGCGCTGCAAGCCGCCAGCCTTCGACGAAATCGGCGCCGTACGTCATCAGGCCGCCATCGATTGCGAACTGCCTGACGCCGCCGATCGCCGGGACGCCATTGTGAAGCGCCAGCTTTGCAATGCGCTCGCTGTATTTGCCGGTTACAGGATCCGGCTGCACGATCAGTCCTCGGGCGCGTTCCCGCACGATCGCGCGGAATTCGGATTCGACTTCAACCCCATCGGTGGCGATGCCGAACGACAGGACGCGAACATTCAGCTTCCTCGCTGCCGTTTGGATTTCGGCAAGGCCGCGGCGCGCCGCGGGGTTGGGGAGATGGGACAGCACCGCGACCACATCCAGGTTCGGCACCGCTTCCTTCAGCAATTCGAGACGCTTCGACGCAAGATCGATGATCTGCGAGGCGACACCCGTCGTGTTGCCGCCCGGCTTGGCGAGGCTCGCGACGAGTCCGAATCCGACCGGGTCGGCGCTCGCGCCCATGACGATCGGCACGGTGGACGTCGCCTTTTGCACGGCCGGAACGCCGGTGGCGTGCGTGACGACGACGTCGGGCCCGAGCCGCAACAATTCAGCGGCAAGCGCGGGCAACCTCTCGTCGTGGCCGTCGGCCCAGCGGTAATCGACCACGACGTTCCTTCCCTCCTCATAACCGAGGTCGCGCAGCGACCGGATGAATGCATCGACGAGCGGCGCGTATTCGCGCGCAGACGAAACTCCGAGGAACGCGACGCGACGACGTGCGATCGCGGGTTGCGCGATGACGTGCCGCGCCCCGATGCCCAGCGCGGCCAGAGCAATCGTGGCTTGCCGCCTGTCCATGACCCGTCGTGTGCGAGGAGGGGCCGCTATCGTACGCCGGGACAGCAACCGCGGCGAGCGGACGATCGACGTCGGCAATCAGCCCGACTTCAACGCCTTCCACAGCATGTACGCGCCGAGCGTGTAAAGCAGCACGGCGAACGCACGCCGCAGCTTGACGGCCGGCCAGCGATGCGCGAAGTGCGCGCCGAGCGGCGCACACAGCATGCTCGCGACGACGATGGCGGCCATCGCGGGCAGGTACACGTAGCCCGCTGACCAGCGCGGAAGATCGGCCTGCCGCAACCCCGCGACGATGAAGCCGATCGTCCCGGCAACGGCGATCGGCAAGCCGAGCGCGGCCGACGTCGCGACGGCGCTCTGCATCCGCACGTTGTGCCTGCCAAGGTACGGCACCGAAATGAATGCGCCGCCGGCGCCGAGAAGGCTGGAAATCACGCCGATCCCGGCGCCGACCCCCAACAGCGGCAACCTGCCCGGGAGTTCGCGGCCCGGTTGCGGCCTGCCCGCGATCAACAGCATTCGCGTCGCCGAAAACCACACGAACAGGCCGAACACCGCGGCGAAGGCACGCGTCGGCAGCGCGCTCGCGAGCTGCGGCCCGACCAGCGAGCCGATGACGATCCCAGGTGCCATCGCATAGACGATCGGCCACAGTACGGCTTTCTGCCGGTGATGCGCGCCGACCGACGAAAGCGCGGTGAACACCATCGTCGCCGTCGCCGTGGCGACGGCCATGTGCACGATGTGGTCCTCGGCGAAATGCTGCGTCGTGAAGATGAACGTCAGCACGGGGATCAGCGTCAGTCCGCCGCCGAT
>DASSEA010000325.1:0-3523 GCA_035696805.1 Casimicrobiaceae bacterium | reverse complement strand
CGCGAACGCGATCTGCCGCGTCCCCTCGACGGACGCCGTGTTCGGGTCCTCCCCCTCCTCGATGCGCCGGGCGATGTTCTCGAGCACCACGATCGCGTCGTCGACGACGAGCCCGATCGCGAGGACCATCGACAGCAACGTCAGCGTGTTGATGGTGAACCCGAACGCGTACATGATCCCAAACGCGCCGATCAGCGACACGGGGATCGTGACGATGGGAATGATCGTCGCGCGCAAGCTCCGCAGGAAGAAGAAGATCACGAGGATCACGAGCACGATCGCCTCGGTGATCGTCTGGAACACCGAACTGATCGAGCGGTCGATGAACACCGATGTGTCGTACGCGACGATCAGCTTCATGCCCGTGGGCAGGCCCTCGTTGATCTTCTGCACCTCCTCGCGCACCGCCTTCGAAAGCTCGAGCGGATTGGCGACGGCCTGCTTGATGACGCCGATGTTGAGCGACGTCTTGCCGTTGAAGCGCGAGACGGTGCGCTCGTCGACCGGTCCGATCTCGGCGCTGCCGATGTCGCGCACGCGCACCGGATAACTGCCGACGTTGGCGACGATGATGCTGTTGAACTGCTCCGGCGTGCGAACGTCGGTCTCCGCGACGACGGTGAACTCGCGCGCCGACGATTCGATGCGGCCGGCGGGGATCTCGGCGTTCTGACGGCGGATGGCGTCCTCGACGTCCTGCACCGTCAGCTTGTAGCCGGCGAGCCGCGTGCGGTCGATGTTGATGCGCATCGAAACCTGCCGCTCGCCGAAGATGCGCACGTCCGCGGCGCCCGGCAGCACCGACAGCCGCGGCTGGACGTAACGCTTGACGTAATCGGACGCGTCGAGCGACGAAAGCGATCCGGCCTCGACGGCGATGTAGATGATCGGCTGCGAGTCGGCCTCGACCTTGGCGATGATCGGCTCGTCAATCGTGTCCGGCAGCTTGCCGCGAGCACGTGACACCTTGTCGCGAACGTCGGCCGCCGCCGAATCGGGATCGCGTTTCAGCGTGAAGCGGACGTTGATGCGGCTCTGTTCGGAGCGGCTCTGCGACGTCATCAGCTCGACGCCCTCGATGCCGGCGAGCGAGTCCTCGAGCGGCTTCGTCACCTGCGACTCGACGACTTCGGCGGACGCGCCGCGATACGTCGTGTTGACGCTCACCACCGGTTCGTCGATGCGCGGGTATTCGCGCACCGACAGGCGCGTGTACGAAATCAGCCCCATCAGCAGGATGATCAGCGACAGCACCGTCGCGAACACCGGGCGCTTGATGCAGATTTCGGGCAGTTGCATGGCTCAGCGCGTGGAGCGGGTGCGTGCTCAGGACTTCGCGAGCGGAAGCGACGACGTATCGGCCTTGTTCCGCTGTGCGGGCACGGCTGCCGACGCCGCGCCGTTCGCGCCGAGCACCGTCACCGCCATCCCGTCGCGCAACTTGAGCTGGCCTGCGGTGACGACGACGTCGTTGGCGTCGAGGCCCTTGACGATCTCGACCTTGCCTTCGCGCCGCTGACCGACCTCGACCTTGACGCGCGTAACCTTGCCGTCGACGATGCGAAACACGTACTGCTCGTCGCCCTGCGGAACGATCGCCTGCTCCGGAACGACCAGCGCTTCCTTTTCGTCGCGCGTGATCAGCTTGACGCGCGCGAACATGCCCGGCCGCAGCGACGTGTCCGGATTGGCGACGATCGCTCGAATGACGACGGCGCGGCCGGCGGCGTCGACGAGTGGATTGACGGCGAACACCTTGCCCTCGAACGTCTTTCCGGGGAGCGCGTCGAGCGTGACGGTGAGCGACTGGCCCGGTTGCACCTGCCGCATGTAGATCTCGGGCACGCGGAAATCGACCTTCAGCGGATCTATCGATTCGAGGTTGACGACGTCGGCACCCTCCTTCACGTAATCGCCGACCGACACGACGCGCAGTCCAATGACGCCGGAAAACGGCGCCTTGATCTCGGTCTTGGCGAGCCGCGCCTCGACCAGCGCGACCGATGCTTCCGCCACGCGCAGATTGTTCTCCGCTTCGTCCTTCGCCTGGCCCGAGATGAAATTCCGCTGCGAAAGCTCGACCGCGCGGTCGTACTTGCTCTTCGCCAGTTTCAGGTTCGCGCGCGCCTGCTGGACCTCGGCCGCGTTGATCGCGGGGTCGAGGCGTATGAGCGTCATGCCCTTGCCGACGTGCTGACCTTCCTTGAACAGGATCGCGCTGATGCGTCCCGCGACTTCGGGCCGGACGGTGATCGACTCATCGGAGCGCAGGCTGCCCACCGCGGTGATCGTTTGCGGCAGTGCCTGCATCGCGACCTTGGTGGCTTCGACGGTCATCGGTGCGCCGACGGGCGCTTGCGCTCCATTTTTCGGCGGCGCGGCGGCGGCGATGGCCGGATCGGTGGGCGGACGCTGGATACCGAACCAGTAACCGGCGCCCGCAGCCACGGCGATTCCGAGCGCAGCCGCTGCGACTAACGCGGATTTGTGCATTCTCAGGAGATTCTTGCGCCGCGCGAGCGTTCCCTGCAGCGCCACGGTAATCGGTAATTATGCGCTGCGGCTTTGGGCCCGGCAAACCCGCTCGTCACGCGCACGAGCATGTAGAACTCGGCTGCTACACTCGCGGCCGGCGAATCGAGGAGTTTTGTTCATGTTGAAAGCAGATGTTTCAGAGAGCGCAGAGCAGCGCGTTTTGTACACGCGAGTGTGGCGAAACGCCGTACGGGTCGGCTTGGCTGCGTTACTTCTGACGGCGGGTCTGCCGGTGAGTGCCCAAACGTTTCCGGCGAAGCCATCCCGGCTCGTCGTGCCGTTTCCACCTGGCGGGCCGCTCGACGTTATCGGCCGCCTGATTGCGCAGCGACTGGGCGACCGTTGGGGCCAGAACGTCGTCGTCGAGAACAAGCCGGGAGCCGGCGGCAACATCGGTGCGGATTTCGTCGCCAAAGCGGTACCCGATGGCTACACGGTCGTGATGGGCGCGCTGTCGACGCACGCGGTGAATCCGAGCCTCTATCCGAACATGCCCTACGACGCGGTGCGGGATTTCGTGCCGATCACGCGCGTCGCGATCACGCCGAACGTGCTGGTCGTGCATCCGTCGGTGCCGGCGGCGAGCGCGAAGGAGCTCATCGCCTATGCGAAGAGCCACGCAGGCGAGCTCAATTTCGGCTCGGGCAGCAACGGCAGCGCGGGGCACCTCGCCGGCGAGCTGTTCAAGGTCGAGACCGGCACCGACGTGATGCACATCCCGTACAAGGGCGGCGCGCCGGCGCTGCAGGCGCTGCTCGCCGGCGCGACGCAGTTCATGTTCGACAACCTCGCGAACGCGATGCCGCACGTCAAGGCGGGCAAGCTGCGCGCGCTCGCGGTGACGACGGCGCAGCGGTCGAAGCTTGCGCCCGACATCCCGACGATGGCCGAGGCCGGGCTTGCGGGCTTCGACATCTCGACCTGGTTCGGACTGTTCGCGCCGCGCGCAACGCCGCGCGAGATCGTGCAGAAGTGGAACGCGGACGTC
>DASSEA010000324.1:0-2912 GCA_035696805.1 Casimicrobiaceae bacterium | reverse complement strand
GATCGCCTTCGTGAACAGCATCGGCGCCTGGTCCGGGCGACCCCACGGACCGTACACGGTGAAAAAGCGCAACCCCGTCGTCGGCAATCGGAACAGGTGGCTGTAACTGTGCGCCATCAGTTCGTTCGCCTTCTTGGTGGCCGCGTACAGGCTGACCGGGTGATCGACCGATTGCTCCTCCGAGAACGGCAGCACGTGGTTGGCGCCGTACACCGACGACGACGACGCATAGACGAGATGACCGATCGCCGCATGCCGGCATGCCTCGAGGAGATGCCCGAAAGCGACGAGGTTGTTGCGGACATAGGCGCCCGGGTTGACGAGCGAGTAGCGCACGCCCGGTTGCGCGGCGAGATGAACGACGGCGTCGAACCGATGTGCCGCGAAGAGTTCGGCGCACGCTTCAGGTTGCGCAAGGTCGACGCGATGCAGCGTAAACCGTCCGTGCGGTACCAATTGCGCGGCGCGCGCTTCCTTCAGCGTGACGTCGTAATACGGATCGAAGCTGTCCGCGCCCACGACCGACGCGCCAGATTCGAGCAGCGCGCGTGCCACGTGCATGCCGATGAACCCGGCGGCGCCGGTGACGAGCACGCGCCGACCGCTCACATCGGACGTCATGGATGCGGCGGTGCGGCGCGCTCGAGCGCGCGCAGCTTCGCATGCTTCAGGAAGCTCGCGAACGCGCCGATCGCGATGTGCGCAAAGCCGGCCGCGCCGTCGAGAAAGCCGAGCCGTACGACGTAGAAGCGAACGAAGCGCGCGAGCGGCGACAGCGCCATCTTCCACGCGGAACTGCGCTTGCCGCTCGCATGCAGCGCGTCGGCCTGCAGCGTCGTGTAGCGGTTCTGCTTCGCGATGTAGCGCTCGATCGATTCGGCCGAGGCGTGCAGCAGGTCGCCGTCCAGCCGGCCGACCGGCCTCTCGGCAATCACCTGCTCGTGTACCGGGTCGTCGCTCCAGCGCGCGCGGCGTCGGTCGAAAAGCCGCGTGGTCCAGTCCGGATAGCCTTCGCCGTGGGCGAGCCAGCGGCCGAGAAAGCGATTGCGGCGCGCGAGCGCGTACGCCGGATGCGGCGGTGCGCCGCTTGCAAACAACGTCTGGATCGATTCGCGCAGCGGCTGCGACAAGCGCTCGTCCGCGTCGAGGCACAGCACCCAGTCGTGATGCGCCTGTTGCACGGCGAATTGCTTCTGCGGACCGAATCCTGCGAAGACGTGCGACACGACCCGCGCGCCGCAGCGCCGCGCCGTTTCTACGGTATGATCGCCGCTGCCCGAATCGACGACGAGCGCTTCTGCACAGAACTGCGCCGACAGCAGGCATTCGGCGATATCGGCCGCGGCATCGCGCGTGATCACCACCAGCGAAACGGGAAGCGGCCCGGTCATCCGTCATCGATGCGCCGCACGCCTGAGCGCCGCGACGTCGTCATCCTCGCCATTCGTACGAATCCGCGCGATTTTACGTGGTTTGCCGCACGCTCCCGCGCCATCGACCGATCGGCGGCGCGCGTTGCCGAGCGCGCGCACGCCATGACGCGCGCGACGGCTGCACCGGACGCTGTGCTCGTCGTGCGTCCGTCGTCGCTCGGTGACGTCGTGTATGCGCTGTCGATCGTATCCGACATTCGGCGGCACCGGCCCGGACTCGCGGTCGACTGGGTTGCGGAGCGCGGCTTCGTGCCGCTGGTCGAATTGTGCCGGGACGTGCGCCGCGTCGTGCCGTTTGCATTGCGCCGCTGGCGCACGGCGCCGCTTGCGCCAAGCACGTGGCGCGACATCGCGGCGTTCCGTCGCGCGCTGCGCGCGACGCACTACGGCGTGATCCTGGATCTGCAGGAACAGGTGAAGGGTGCGCTGATCGCCCGCACGGCGCGCGGCGTGCGGCACGGGTTCGACCGTGCGAGTATCCGCGAACCGCTCGCGACGCTCGGTGACGACGTCCACCATCGCGTCCCGCGCGAGCTCCATTTCGTCGAGCGCGCGCGTCGTCTCGCGGGAGCCGCGCTTGGCTACGCTCCCGCAGGACCGCCGCGCTGGAGCCTGCGCGTACCGTCGACGGCCGCGTCGCTGCCGGATCGCCCGTACGTGGTCGTGCTGCATGCGACGAGTCGCGACGACAAGCTGTGGCCCGATGACCGCTGGCGCAGCGTTCTCGGCGCGTGCGATCGCGCGGGCTTCGCGAGTGTGCTGCCGTGGGGGAGCGCGTCCGAGCACGCGCGCAGTGAACGTCTGGCGCAAGGCATCGGCGGCGCGATCGTGCCGGCGTGGCTGTCGCTGCACGACGTCGCCGCGCTGCTTGCTCGCGCAACCCTCGCGATCGGCGTCGACACGGGTTTCACGCACCTCGCGGCGGCGCTCGGCACGCCGACGATCGCGATCTTCAGCGTGACGGATCCCGCGCGCCACGGCGTCGCTTGCGCCGGCCCGCACGCGACCGATCTCGGCACGCGCGGCGCTGCGCCGTCGGTGGATGCCGTGCTCGCGGCGGCAGGCGCACACCTGCGTGCGATGCCGCGCTGCTGACGCCGGTCACCCAGCACTGGACATGCGACGCCTGTACACGCTGCTCTGGTGGGGTGCACTGCCGCTGCTGCCGTTGCGACTGTGGTGGCGCGGGCGCCGCGAGCCGTTGTATCGGGCGCTCCCGGGCGAGCGCTTCGGCCGATATCGCGGCACGGCGCGGACGGCGGGCACCGACGTGCTGTGGATTCACGCGGTGTCGCTCGGCGAAACGCGCGCGATCGCACCCCTCGTCGAGCGCCTGCTGCGCGATGCGCCGCAGCGTTCGATCCTGCTGACGCACATGACGGCGACAGGCCGCGAAGCGGGTCGTACGCTGTTCGGCAACCGCGTCGTGCAGGCGTGGCTGCCCTACGACTTTCCGTTTGCCGTGCGCCGCTTTTTTGC
>DASSEA010000323.1:0-2311 GCA_035696805.1 Casimicrobiaceae bacterium | reverse complement strand
CGGGCAGATTGCTCGAATCCCCGTTCCAGTACAGGAGGTCGAACGGCGGCGGCGCACGTCCCTTCAGATAGTTGTTGACGACGTAAGACCAGACGAGGTCGTTTGGACGCAGGCTCGCGAACGCGCCGGCCAGTTCGCTGCCGTGCACGCGTTGGCCGCCCAGCAGCGCCGGTTCGCGCGCGGCGAGCGACTCGCGCGATATGTAGACGCCGATCTCGCCGGGGTCGGCGAAGTCGAGCATCGTGGTGAGGAGCGTGGCGCTCGCGACGTTCTTCGATCTGCGCGCCGCCAGCACGGCGAGCGCGCACGCGAGCAGCGTGCCGCCCACGCAGAAACCGAGTGCGTTGACGGTGGACGATCGCGAGATCGCGCGCGCCGCATCGATGGCGGCCAGCACACCCTGCTCGAGGTAATCGTCCCACGTGAGGTGCGCAAGCTCCGGCGGAATGTTGCGCCAGGAGATCATGAACACGGTGTGGCCCTGGGCAACCGCATGGCGGACGAACGAGTTGTCGGGCCGCAGGTCGAGGATGTAGTACTTGTTGATGCACGGCGGCACGATGACGAGCGGCCGCCTGGCGACGCGCGGCGTCGTCGCGTCGTACTGGATCAACTCGATGAGCGGGTTGCGATAGACGACGCTGCCCGGCGTCACGGCGAGATTGCGGCCGATTTCGTACGCCGACTCGTCGCTCATCGTGATGCGACCCTTGCCGACGTCGGCCGCGAAATTGCGGAAGCCTTCCATCAAGCTCGCGCCTTTGGTCCTGATGGCGCGCTCGAGCACTTCCGGATTGGTCGCGGGGAAATTGGTCGGGGCAAACGCCTCGACGAACTGGCGCATCGAGAATTCGAGCCGCCGCTTTTCTTCGGGTGGGATCTTCGCGAGCGACGTCATCGCGAGCAGATATTCGCCGTACAGCAGGTACGCCTGCCTGATCCATGAAAAGTACGGCTGCTCATGCCAGATGGGCGATGCAAATCGGCGGTCGCCGGCGGGTTCCGTCACCAGCTCCGGCATCGACGCGCCGGGCGTGGCGAGCGCCTGTGTCGCCGCGGCCCAGAGGCTTGCGAACCGGAACTCGAACGACGCATGCAGTGCGGCGAGCGCGTCCGTTTCGAACGGTGCCTGACGCGTGAGCGCAATCCACGGCGGGAACACGTTCGCTGCGGCGCGGCTCGTCATCGGCGTATCGCGGTCGCGATCATCCACGGTAGGCGCCCGATGTTAGCGCGGCTCGAGCACGACGTGCGCGACCGCGATGATCGCAACGCCGAGCGAGATTGCGAGCATCTGCCGTGCCGTTTCCGACGGTTCCGAGCGCCGATGCAGGCTTGGAATGAGATCAGCAACGGCGACGTACAGTAGGCTTGCGGCGGCGATCGCCAGCACGACGGGCAGCACGCGCTGCATCCCGGCGAGCGCGACGTAGGCGGCGAGGGCGCCCACCAGCGTGGCGACGCCTGCAGCGACGTTGTACGCGAATGCGCGTCGACGCGCGAAACCGGAGTGCAGCAGCACCGCGAAGTCACCGACCTGCTGCGGAACGGCGTGCGCAACGATGGCGAGCGTCGTCGCGACGCCGAGCGCGTCGCTCGCGATGAATGCCGCAGCGATCACGATGCCGTCGCAGAAGCTGTGCACGGCGTTGCCGATCAGGATCATCAAGCCCGACCGGCCCCCATCGGTGGCCGGCGACCCCTGGGTGTGCATGGCGTGCTCGTGCTCGCTTTCGTCGCGATCGTCCGAATGCGCACCGTGACCGTGTGCGTGCCGCCACAGCACGAGCTTTTCCAGCAGGAAGAACGCGAGAAGACCGATCAGCACGGTCAGCATCACCGGCTCCGCGGCGCCGATTTCGAGCGCGTGCGGCAACAGTTCGAGAAAGACTGCGCCGAGCAATGCGCCGACGGCGAACGACACGAGGCGAGGGATCCACGTCGCGTGCATCGACAGCGTCGCGGCAGCGGCGAGCGTCGACAGCACGCCCCCGGCGATGGCCGCGACGACGATGTGCAGCAGGGTCATCCCGGGCTGCGCCAGATGAACGCCGCCATTCGTTCCGTCGTGCGATCGCGCCGGAACGACAGGAAGCGCCCGGGTTCCGATGCCGTGCAACCGCCGTCCGCGATCACGTCGCTCACGCCAGCGTGCGCGAGGCGTTGCCGCGCGAGCGTAACCAGGTCGGCGTTCCACTTGCCCGGTTGGCCGGCGACGAACGCCTGCGTCGCGGCAGCGTCTGTCGTGACGAATGCGGCGCGAACTTCGTCCCCGACTTCGAAGGCGGTACGCCCGATCGCCGGGCCGAGC
>DASSEA010000322.1:0-11498 GCA_035696805.1 Casimicrobiaceae bacterium | reverse complement strand
ACTCGTCGAGCAGACGTCCCTTGGAAAGCGCGAGGGTGAGCGTGGGCACCGGGCAGAACCGCGGGTGTGGAGCCCGACGATTCTACCGGACGCCCTGGTTGTCCCGTGAAGGCGCCGCTCGCACGGCGCGCTTCATTCCCCCATTACCGCTTGTCGCGATGCGCCGGGGTCCGACGGGGCGACCGCTATTGGCCGTGATCCTTGTACGCAAGCGACGGCGATGGATGCATCTCGAGCACGACGCGCGGTTCGTAATACGTCACGACGGGATCGCGGTAGATGACCCGCGACTCGTGCCACGTCGTGGTCGCCGGTGGCGCATGGTAGGTAGTCACGGGCGCGCTGTAAGTGGTGACCGGAGCGCGGTAGGTCGACGTCGGAGCCGTGTACGTGACGGTAGCCGGCGATTCGTACGCTACCGCGGGCGCGGTGTAGGTGACCGACGGCGCCGTGTAACGGACCTCCGGTTCGCGATAAATCACTGCGCGATCGGGCGTCGTCGATTCGGACACCACGGGTCGCGAATCGTAGTTGTAGCGGTAATGCAGAAGCGGACCGCCCATGTCGACGCTCGTGGCGCAGCCTGCAAGCAACCCGCCTGCGACGAGCGCGGCAAACGCCGTTTTTGCAGCATGGTGATTCATGACCTGCCTCCATGGGTATACCCCGGAAGTGAGGCACGCCACGAAACGCGTGGTTCCCGCCGATTGCCCGAAGCGATTGTCCGCGCCTGGCCTACACGGGACCCGCGGCGTCCCGATCCCACGCGAGTCGTCCCGCCACGTAGGTTGCGCGGATGGCGCGATCGTCGCCGAGGGCGAACTGCACGCCGAGCACATCGTCGACGTCGTCGGCGTAACGCATGCGGAATTCGATCAGCGGCGTCGACGCGAGGTCGAGCACGACGACGTCGGCTTCGTAGCCCGGCGCGAGCGTGCCTATCCGCTCGCCGATGTCGAGCGCCTCCGCCCCCCCTCGCGTCGCGAGCCACCACGCGCACGACGGCGACAGCGGATGGCCGCCGAGGTGCGCGACCTCGCACGCCGCCTGCATCGTCCGGAGCATCGAGAAGCTGGTACCGCCGCCCAGGTCGGTACCGAGCGCGACCTGCACCGCCCGCTGCTGCGCGCGTGCGCGGTGCAACGAGAACAATCCGCTGCCAAGGAAATTATTCGACGTCGGGCAATGGACGAGCGCCGTCCCGGAGGCATGCAGGCACGCGAAGTCGGCGTCATCGAGATGGATCCCGTGCGCATAGACAGCGCGGCGGCCGAGCAATCGGTGATGCGCGTACACGTCGAGATAGCGCGCGTGCGCCGGGTACAACGAGGCGATCCAGTCGACCTCGGCGGCGTTCTCCGCGACGTGCGACTGCAGGTACGCGCCGGGCGTTTCATGCCACAGCGCCGCGGCCGCTTCGAGCTGGCCCGGGCTCGACGTCGCGGCGAAGCGCGGCGTGACTGCATACGCAAAGCGACCGCGCCCGTGCCAGCGGGCGATGAGCGACTTGCCCTCGGCGTAGCCGCGTTCGGCCGTATCGAGCAGCTCGGACGGCGCGTGGCGATCCATCAGCACCTTGCCGCAGACGATGCGCAGATCGTGCCGCTCGGCCTCCTCGAACAACGCGTCGACCGACGCGGGATGCACCGTTCCGAACACGGCCGCGGTGGTGATGCCGTTGCGAAGGTTTTCGGCAATGTAGCGCACCGCGATCGGCCGCGCATGGTCGATGTCGCCGAAGCGGGCCTCCGCCGGAAACGTGTAGGCGTTCAGCCATTCGAGGAGCGGCTTGCCGCCCGCGCCGATCACCGGCAACTGCGGATAGTGGACATGCGCGTCGATGAAGCCGGCGCTGATCAGGGCGTTCGCGTAATGCGTGACCGCAGTGCCCGCGGGCAAGCGCGTCGCGACGTCGGCGGCCGGCCCGCAATCGACAATGCGACCGCGCGCCATGACGACGATGGCGTCGCTTTCATAGCGGCGAACGTCGCGTGGCGCATGCGAGAACGGATCGCCGGTGAACGTCAGCATCGCGCCACGGATGGCGGTCACTGCAGCGCCGTCGTCGCCTGCAGCCATCGTCCGCGGCTATTGCCGGGCCGTGCGCACGTTGTCGGGATTGGCGACGCCCGCGTTCGTGCGGAACGGATTGATGTCGAGACCGCCGCGGCGCGTGAAGCGCGCAAGCACCGTCAACTGCTCGCACCGGCAGCGCGACAGCACGTCGACGAAAATGCGTTCGATGCAGTGCTCGTGGAAACCGGCATGGCGACGGTACGAAACGAGATAGCGCAGCAGGCCTTCACGTTCGATGCGCGGACCGCGATAGCTGAGCTGCACCGACGCGATGTCCGGCTGCGCCGTCACCGGGCACACCGAGCGGAACAGGCGCGTCGTCAGCGTCTCTTCGGCAACGTCGCCGTTCGCGTGCAGCAAACCCGGCATCACGTCGTACGCGTCGCAGGTCACGGCAAGATCGTCGAGGCTCTCGCCGGGGAGTTCGCGGATGGCCTGGCCACCGAACGCCGCGGGGCCGCGCAGCGTGACGCCAATGCGAGCGCCCGCGACGCGCGACAGATCCCGCTCGATCGTGCCCGCCACGTCGGTCAACCCGCCGTGACGCGACTGCGCGAACGACCCGAGATAGAGCTTCATCGACTTCGATTCGATCAGCGCGGGCGAATCGACCGGGAATTCGATCGTTGCCAGCGCCACCTGCGGCTTGCCTTTCGTATCGAGCCACGTCAACTCGTATGCAGTCCAGACGTCCACGCCGGTAAAAGGCAACGGCGCGGCGAGACCGAGTGCCGCGCGCTGGGGCTCGCGCGGCACGGCGAACAACGCATCGGGCGCGTAGTGGTCCGGTTGGCGCACCGGGTGACCCAGCGGCGCATCGCGGAGCGCATCGACGTCGAGGTCGAGCAACGTCATCGCACCCGCCGGATGCGAGCGCCGAGCGCGCACAGCTTGTCCTCGATGCGCTCGTAGCCGCGGTCGAGATGGTAAATGCGGTCGATCGTCGTTTCGCCGTCCGCTACCAGCCCGGCGATGACGAGGCACGCAGACGCGCGCAAGTCGGTCGCCATGACGTTCGCACCAGTCAGGCGGCCGACGCCTTTGACGATGGCCGTATTGCCCTCGACTTCGATGTCCGCACCGAGCCGCAGCAGCTCCTGAACGTGCATCATCCGGTTCTCGAAGATCGTCTCCGTGATCATCGACGCACCGTCGCCGCGTGTGGCGAGCGCCATGAATTGCGCCTGCATGTCGGTCGGAAATGCCGGGTACGGAGCGGTTCGCACGTTGGCGGCACGAAGCGGACCGTCGCGGCGGACGCGGATCGAACGGTCGGTCACGGTGATGTCCGCGCCGGCCTCGCGCAGCTTGTCAATCACCGTCATCAGCGAGCCGGGGGCGGCGCCGTCGATGACGACGTCGCCCTGGGTCGCGGCGGCGGCCGCGACGAACGTGCCGGTCTCGATGCGATCGGGCATGACCGCGTGCGTGGCACCGTGCAGTTCGGGCACGCCTTCGACGACGATGCAACCGGTGCCGGCGCCCTCGATCTTCGCGCCCATGTCGATGAGGCAGTTCGCGAGGTCGACGACTTCCGGCTCGCGCGCCGCGTTGGCCAGAATGGTCGTGCCAATCGCGAGCGCCGCCGCCATCATCAGATTCTCGGTGCCGGTCACCGTGACGACGTCGAATGCGAAGCGCGTACCCGTGAGGCGCGGTGCGCGCGCGTTGATGTAGCCGTGCGTGAGATCGATGTCGGCGCCCATCGCCTGCAGGCCCTTCACGTGCTGATCGACCGGCCGCAGTCCGATCGCGCAGCCCCCCGGCAGCGACACCCGCGCCTCGCCGGTGCGCGCGAGCAGCGGCCCGAGCGCGAGGATCGACGCGCGCATCGTCTTGACGAGTTCGTACGGCGCGAGCGGCCAATCGATGTTCGACGCATCGAGCGTCACCGTGCCTGCGTCGCCCGCAGCCACGCCGACGCCCATTTGCGACAGCAGCGACTGCATCGTGCGTACGTCGTTCAGGCGCGGAACGTTGGTGAGCGTCACGGGCTCTCGCGTCAGAAGCGCTGCGCAGAGGATCGGCAGCGCGGCGTTTTTAGCGCCGGATACCCGCACGCGACCCTCGAGCGGGACGCCGCCCTGGATCACGAGCTTATCCATCGCTCTCCTCGGGCGTCAGCGTCTGCATCGACAGGGCATGAATCTCCGCGCGCATGCGATCGCCGAGCGCGGCGTAGACGAGCCGGTGGCGCGCGAGGCGCGACAGCCCCCGAAACGCCGACGAGACGATCAGCGCCTCGAAATGCTGGCCGTCGCCTGCGACTTCGAGGACGTCGCAGGGGATACCGCGGTCGATCGACGCCTTGATGGAATCCGGGGTGACCATGATGAGCCTGGCGAAACGACGTGTCCTAGGACCGGCTAATGCCGCAGTTTCCACCCGCGCGCGAGGATCAGCAACGCGAATGCCGCGAGGACGACTGCTGCTGAGGCGACGAGCGCGAGACTGTGCAGCGGCGCGACGTCGGACAGGCCGAAGAAGCCGTATCGAAACCCGTCGATCATATAAAAGAACGGATTGAAATGCGACAACGACTGCCAGAACGGCGGCAGCGAATGAATCGAGTAGAACACGCCGGACAGGAACGTGAGCGGCATGATCAGGAAGTTCTGGAATGCCGCGAGCGCGTCGAATTTGTCCGCCCAGATGCCGGCAATGATGCCGAGCGTACCCAGGATGCCGCTGCCGAGCACGGCGAAGGCCAGCGCCCACACCGGATGCGCGACCGGCAACGGTTCCGCCGACAGCACGGCGGTGACGATGAACACGCCGAGCCCGACGACGAGGCCGCGCACCATCGCGCCCACGACGTAGGCGCCGTACAGGTCGAGCGGCGACAGCGGCGGCAGCAACACGAAGATCAGGTTGCCGGTGATCTTCGACTGGATCAGCGACGACGAGGCGTTCGCAAACGAATTCTGCAGCACCGACATCATGACGAGGCCGGGCACGAGGAACGTCGTATAACGGACCTGGCCGCCGAACACCGAGACGCGCGACTCGAGCACGTGCGAGAAGATGAGCAGATACAGCAGCGCCGTTAGCACCGGCGCGGCGATCGTCTGGAAGCTCACCTTCCAGAACCGCAGCAATTCCTTCTGCAGCAGCGTGAGCCAGCCACGGCTTGCGAGCGCAAGCATCACGCCTCCGGAACGATGACGACCGGGCGCGTGTCGTCGGTCGTCTCGGTCCCCGCCATGATGCGCAGGAAAACCTGCTCTAGATCGGTCTCGGCGAGCGCAAGTTCATCGATTGCGATGCCGTCGACGCGCATCGCGGCGAGCAGGTGTTCGAGTTCGCCATAGTCGGCGATACCCAGGTAACGGACGTCGCCCTCGCGCCGTAGCAGGCGTGTATCCCAACCGGCGGGCAGCCGCGCCGCCGATACCCGCACCGTCACCCCGGCGAATCGAGACAGCAGGTTCTGCGTCGTGTCGAGCGCGACGATGCGTCCCGACTTCATCATCGCGATCCGCCCGCACAGCGCCTCGGCTTCTTCCAGATAGTGGGTCGTCAGGATGATCGTGTGGCCATCGCGATTGAGCTTGCGAATGAACGCCCACAGGCTCTGCCGCAACTCCACGTCCACGCCCGCGGTCGGCTCGTCGAGCACGATCACCGGCGGCTTGTGCACCAGCGCCTGGCCGACGAGCACGCGGCGCTTCATGCCGCCGGAGAGCGCGCGCATGTTCGCATCCGCCTTTGCGGTGAGATCGAGATGGTGCAGGAGTTCGTCGATCCACGCGTCGTTGGCTCGCAGCCCGAAGTAGCCCGACTGGATCCGCAGCGTCTCGCGCACGGTGAAGAACGGGTCGAATACGAGCTCCTGTGGAACGACGCCGAGCGCGCGCCGCGCGGCGCGATAGTCGCGCACGACGTCGTGACCGAGCACGCGCGCAGCGCCCCGGTCGGCGCGCACGAGGCCGGCGAGAATCGAAATCAGCGTCGTCTTGCCGGCGCCGTTCGGACCGAGCAGGCCAAAGAACTCGCCGCGCGCGACGGCGAGGTCGACGCCGGCGAGCGCCTGCACGCTGCCGAAGCGGCGTGCCGCGTCGACGACTTCGACGGCGAACGTCAATCGAGCAGGTTTTCGACGCCGTAGACGACGGCCAGCGAGCGCAGCGAACCCGGCAGATCGCGCATCGTCAGCGTTCGGCCCTCGGTGCTCGCCCGTCGCTTGAGCGCCATCATCACGGCAAGCGCCGACGAATCGGCCTGCATCAGGCCGCCGAAATCGACGACGCCGTTCGACGGCAACGGCAGCGCCTGCGACGCCTCGAGCACCTTGGCGGCGTCGTCGAGCGTCAACGCGCCGGCGAAGGCCCAGCCTTCGCTCGATGCTGCAAAGCCGCCAACTGCCGGCGCATCCGGGATTTCGCCCGCGTTCACTTCGCAGCGCCTCCGCCGTTCTTGGCGGCAAGCGAGCGGATCAGGCCGTCGACACCACCCGCCTGCACCTGCTGCGTGAACTCGTCGCGATAGTTCGTGACGAGCGACACCCCGCCGACGATCACGTCGTACGCCTTCCAGCCCGACGGCGTCTTCGTCATGCTGTAGTCGATTTCGACCGGCGTCTGCCCCGGCCGGATCACTTCGGTGCGTACGGTCACGTCCGTCGCACCGGGATCGGCGCGGAGCGGCTTGTAATCGATCGTCTGGTCGCGATACTGGTTCAGCGCGGTCGAGTAGGTGCGAATCAAAAGCGTCTTGAATTCCTCGCCGAGGCGTTGCTTCTGCTCGGGCGTTGCAGTCCGGTAAGCGCGCCCGGCGGCGAGCGCCGTCATGCGGTCGATGTCGAAATGCGGCGTGAGCTTGGATTCGATCAGTTCGCGGATGCGCGCCTGGTCCCCCGCCTGCACCTTGGCGTCGGTCTTGATGATCGCGAGCGCCTCCTGCGACACGCGTTTCACCAGCGCGTCCGGCCCTTCCTGGGCCAGCGCAACGGGTGCCAGCATCGCGGCGAGCCATGCGACGGCGAGCAGCCCTAGCCGGTGCACCCACGCGGTTGCGCGGCGTCGTTCGTTCGTCATTCGTCGTCGTCCTTTGCCGGTGGCGGCTGCCCGTCGTACACGAGGTAACGCCGCCGCTGCAGATAGGCGCGGCGAATGAACGTGTACGGATCGAGCGCCGCCTGGTTGACCACCGATTCGGCCTGCAACGCCGAAGCGCGCAAGTCGACGGCGTTGAGCGCCCACAGCACGTTGCGCGTCGGGATGTCCTCGATGTAGCCGATCGGGCTCGCGTAGCCGCGAACGATCCAGCCGGTGCCGTCGCGGACGGTCGTCGGCCCGAACACCGGGATGAACAGATACGGACCCTGCGGAATCCCCCACACGCCGAACGTCTGTCCGAAGTCCTCGTTGCCTTTCGGAACACCCGCCTCCGACGCGACGTCGATCAGGCCGAGCAGGCCAAAACCGGTATTGGTGATGACGCGACCGAGATCGTGACCGGCCTTGTCGGGCTTGTTCTGGAGCGCCGCGTTGATGAACGAAAAGAAGTCGTCGATGTTGCCGAAGAAGTTGTGGATGCCCTGCTGGACGAGGCGCGGCGTGTAGTCGACGTAGGCCTGGACCATCGGCTTGATGAAATGCCCGTCGACGACCTCGTGCACGCGATACGACGCGCGGTTCATCGGCTCGAACGGATCGTCGCGTGACGGCGCGGCTGCGCAACCCGCAACGAGCATCACCGCGGCCAGCGGCGCGAACACCGAACGACTCACTCTCATGCGCTTCCTCTTCGCCGACGCGTGGAACCTCACTTGCCGCCACCCGCCACCGCTGCCGGAGCGGCGCCCGGCTTGGCCGCGGTCGCAGGGGTCTCCGACCCCATGGGCGACACCGGTCCTGCGGCAGCCTTCTCGAACATGAACTGGCCGATCAGCTTTTCGAGCACCATCGCGGACTGCGTCTTGCCGATGCGGGCACCGTCGGCGAGCATCTGCGTATCGCCGCCGGAATCGAGTCCGATGTAGACCTCGCCGAGCAGGCCGGACGTGAGGATCGACGCGATCGTGTCCTTCGTGAACTGGTAACCCTGATCGACCTTCATCGTGACGAGGGCCTGATACGACTGCGGATCGAGCCGAATGCGCTCGACACGCCCGACGACGACGCCGGCGGCCTTGACCGGCGCGCGCAGCTTGAGGCCGCCGATGTTGTCGAATGCCGCTTCCAGGTGATAGCCGGGCGCGCTGCTCACCGACGTCAGGTTGCCGACCTTGAGCGACAGGAACGCGAGCGCGCCGAGGCCGATCACGACGAAGATGCCGACCCAGAGGTCGATGGTGGAGCGATTCATGTCAAGGTCACACGCCTATGCCGCGAAACATGAACACCGTGAGCACGAAATCGAGCGCGAGGATCGACAGCGAGCTCGCGACGACCGTCCGCGTGGTCGCCGTCGACACGCCCTCGGCCGTCGGTCGCGCGTTGTAGCCTTCGAACACGGCGATCAGGCTCACGGCGATGCCGAATACGACGCTCTTGATGACGCCGTTGACGACGTCGTAGCGAAAATCGACGGCGGCCTGCATGTTCCCCCAGAACGCACCGGCGTCGATGCCGATCAGCTTGACGCCGACCAGGTACGCGCCGAAGACGCCGAGCGTCGAAAACAGGGCGGCCAGCAGCGGCATCGAAACGATGCCGCCGAAAAAGCGCGGCGCTACGACGCGCGCGAGCGGGTCGACGGCCATCATCTCCATTGCCGACAACTGTTCGGTCGTCTTCATCAGTCCGATCTCGGCCGTGATCGCGCTGCCCGCGCGGCTCGCGAAAAGCAGGCCGGCGACGACCGGGCCGAGTTCCCGCACCAGCGACAGCGCGACGAGAATCCCGAGCGACTCGTTCGCGCCGTAGCGGGTCAGGACCTCGTACCCCTGCAGCGCGAGGACCATGCCGACGAAGAGGCCCGACACCAGGATGATGACGAGCGACAGCACGCCCGAGAAGTAGATCTCGCGCATCGTGAGGCGCAGCCGCCGTAGCGCCGCCGGCGAATGCGCGAGCACCGCCAGCGAAAACCGGGTCGCGAAACCCAGTCGCTCGACCGAGTTCAGCGTCTGCTCGCCGACGCGGCGAAGGGCCCACGTCACCGTTTCACTGCGCACGGGCAAACTCCCGCGCGAGCGCTTTCGCCGGATAGTGGAACGGCACCGGGCCGTCGGGCTCGCCGTCGACGAACTGGCGCACGTAGGGGTCGCGCGACGCGCGGACATCGCCGGGCGTGCCGTGGGCGACGATCCGGCCTTCCGACACGAAGTAGATGTAGTCGACGATCTTCAGCGACTCGTAGATATCGTGCGTGACGACGACCGACGTGATGCCGAGCGCATCGTTCAGCTTGCGAATGAGCTGGCCCACGATGCCGAGGGATATCGGGTCGAGGCCGGCAAACGGCTCGTCGTACATGACGAGCATCGGATCGAGGGCAATGGCGCGGGCGAGTGCGACGCGCCGCGACATGCCGCCGGACAGCTCGGACGGTCGCAGTTGCGCAGCACCGCGCAAACCGACCGCGTTCAATTTCATCAGCACGAGGTCGCGGATCAGCTCTTCCTGCAATTCGGTGTGCTCGCGCAGCGGAAACGCGATGTTCTCGAACACCGTCATGTCCGTGAAGAGCGCGCCGAATTGAAACAGCATGCCGATCCGTCGTCGCAGCGCGAATAATGCGTCGCGGTCGAGCGCCATCACGTCCTGCCCGGCGACGGTGATCTTGCCGCGCTGCGTGCGCAGCTGGCCGCCGATCAACCGCAGGATCGTCGTCTTGCCGCAACCCGATCCGCCCATGATCGCCACGACCTTGCCGCGCGGGATCGTCATGTCGATGCCGCGCAGCACGGGTCGCCGGCGATCGTAGCCGAACGACACGTCGGTCAACTGGACAGCCGTTTCGGTCGGACACGTCGGCGTGACGGGACCGGCAGCAGGAACGCTCATCGGGGGTTGCGAAAAATGGGGAACGCGGATTGTAGCCGCTCCCGTGGAAAAGCCGAAAACGGTCGCGTCGCCGATGAGCGACAGTATGCGTTTCGTCTAATCCCCGTCGAGCAGCCGCTGCTCGGCGCGGCCGAGTTCGCGCGGCCGCCCCAGCAGCACGACGGCGTCGCCCGGCTCGAAACGCCAGTTGGCGTCCGGCGCGACCGATCGTGCCCCTCGGCGGCGCACACCCGTCACCTCCACCCATGCGCCGACAGCGAGTTCGTCGAGCGAGCGCCCGATCGCATGCGCGCGCTCGTTCAAAAGCACCGTGCGAAGGCGGGGCTGCAGGTTGTCGGCCGCTTCGTAATCGGTCGCGCCGTGGAAGAAACCGCGGAACAGGCCGTAGCGTTCCTCGCGAATCGATCGAATGTTCTGCAGCACGCGATTGAGCGGAACGCCGAGGACCAGCAGCGAATGCGACGCGAGCATCAGGCTGCCTTCGAGCACCTCCGGAACGACTTCGGTGGCGCCTGCCGCGACGAGCTTGTCGAGTTCGGAATCGTCGCGCGTGCGGACGATGACCGGCAGTTCCGGGCGCAGCTGCTGCACGTGGTGGAGGATCTTGAGCGCGGTCGGCGTGTCGTCGAACGTGACGACGAGCGCGCGCGCCTTGCCGATTCCCGCCGACACGAGCGTTTCACGGCGGCTCGCATCGCCGTAGACGACGGTCGTGCCGTCGGCGGCGTCGCGCACGCGCTGCGGATCCGAATCGAGCGCGAGGTACGTGATGTCCTCGCGTTCGAGGAGCCGCGTGAGATTCTGTCCCGAACGGCCGAAGCCGCACACGATCACGTGCCCCTGGCGTGCCATCGTGAACGCCGCGACCTGCGTCACCTCGGCCGCGCGCGCAAGCCAGTCGTTCGCCGTCAGCCTGCGGACCCACGCGTTCGCATTCTGGATCAGCAGCGGCGCAATCAGCATCGACACGATCATCGAAGCGAGCACGAGCTGCATGAACTCCGGGGACACCAGCGTGTTCGACGAAGCGAGCGCGAGCATGACGAGCGCGAATTCGCCGGCTTGCGCGAGGTAGAACCCGGTGCGAAGCGCGGTGGCGAGCGGCGCACCGAACGCGCGCGCGAGCAGGATGATCAGCGCGAGCTTCGCGCCGACCGGAACGACGAGCAGTGCGATCAGCTCGAGCGGATGCAGCGCGACGCCACGAAGGTCGAGCATCATGCCGATGGTGACGAAAAAGAGGCCCAGCAGCACGTCGCGAAACGGCTTGATGTCCTCCTCGACCTGATACCGGAATTCGGTCTCGGAAATCAGCATGCCGGCGAGAAATGCGCCGAGCGCGAGCGAGAGCCCCGCCAGTTCCGTCAGCTCGGCCATGCCGAGCGTAACGAGCAGGACGTTCAGGACGAACAGTTCCGGCGAACGCTGGCGCGCGACGACGTGGAACCACGCGCGCATCGGGCGCTGCCC
>DASSEA010000321.1:0-8225 GCA_035696805.1 Casimicrobiaceae bacterium | reverse complement strand
CGCACGCTGCGGAAGCCATGCTGCGATTGCCGCAGCGGTAGGGCCCTGCGCGCCGATCGCAAAGCCTTGCGCGAGCAGGTAGCCGAAGCCACCCGCACCGACGACGATCAGCCAACGCGAGCGCCCGCCGCGCAACGACGGCGCGCCGGGGGCGCGACGGGTCACTACGAACGATCCGAGCAGCAGCAATACGGCGAGCGGCAGCAGCCAGTGGACGCCGTGGACCAGTCCCTGAAACAGCGCCGGCGCATTGGCCTTGCCAAGCGGATCGCGCAACCAGCCGAGTTCGAAGACGCTGCCTTGCAGCGCGTACCAGGGGACGAGCGAGTAACCCGCGATACCGACGATCAGCCAGCCCGCACCGAGCCGGCCGGAACGATTCATCGAGGCGCCGCGTTGATTTCCTTCTCCCAGCGCTCGAGCAGGCGCTTGCGCTCGGCCGACGAACCGTATTTCGCGAAATCGTAGGCGATCACCTTGATCGACGACAGCGGCGGAACCTGCGGCGGCAGTGAGACGCCGCGGTTCGTCGGAATCGCGTATTCCTTGACGTCGAGCCCGACCTTCTGGCCTTCCGCCGACAGCGACCAGTCGACGAACTTGCGCGCGGCATCGACATTGCGGCTGCCCTTGATGATCGCCACCGATCCGACTTCGTAGCCGACGCCCTCGCACGGCAGGATGGGTTCGACCGGAAATCCACGCACGATCTCGTTGATCACGCCATGCAGCACCGTGCTCCCGATCGCGGTTTCACCCCGCGTGACGGCCGTCATAGGTCCGATGCCCGACCGCGCGTACTGGTTGACATTGGGATGGACCGCGCGCAGCAATTTGAACGCCTCGTCCTCGCCGAACACCTGGACCAGCGTTGCAAGCATCAGGTAAGCGGTCCCGGACGAGTTCGGGTTGCCGAGCATCACCTCGCCCTTGTAGACCGGATTCGCCAGATCCTTCCAGCAGCGCGGTATCGGCAGCTTCTTGCGCGTCATCAGATCCGTGTTGTAACCGAGCGCAATGATGCCGCCGTAAACGCCGGACACGCGACCCCTGGAGATCTCGGTGATGCGCTGCGCCCAGTCGTAGAGCTGGGTGACCTGCGGCGATCGATATTCGTCGAGCAGCCCTTCCTCGGCCGCCTGCAGGTACGCGTCCGCGGCACCCGCCCACCAGATGTCGCCTTTCGGATTCGCCGCTTCCGCCTTCACCTGCGCGAACATCTCACCGGTCGCCTTCTGCACGACGGCGACGCGCGTGCCGGTCGCTTTCTCGAAACCAACGGCCATGCCCTGGCACCACGCCGTGTTGGGCGAACTGCAGTAGAGATTGAGCTGCCCTTGGGCGCCGGCCGCGAGCGGGAGCGCCAGCATTGCGAGCATCGCCACGCGGCGCGAAGCTCGTGCGAGCGCGATGCGCGCCGGAGGAGGAACGTTCATGGTTTGGCGATACCTCGCGGAGGGCGTGCAACGGGGAATGGCATGCGATCCGGCTTCGACCGGCACGGCGACCCGGTAATATTCCGCATGGCGATCCCATCGTCAACCTGACGCACGACGAGACGAGCGATGAACAACGAACCACCGTCGCATCCGGCACGCCACGAAACGCTGGTCGATGCGATCCGGCGCTACCTGGCAACGCATCCGGCCGCAGCCGACACGGTCGAAGGCATCGCGGGTTGGGCCGTCGGTGCCGTCGCGTCGGCGACCGCCGACGAAGTGCGGGGGGCGTTGTCGCATCTCGAATCGCGGGGGGAGGTGGCGAAGCGCCACGTCGAAGGTGCCGAAGTGTTCGCGCGCATCGGCGAGCCGCCGCGCACGTCGGGCACCGCTCGCATCGGCATTGATCTGGGGGGAACCAAGACCGAGATCATCGTGCTCGATGCCGCTGGCGGCGAACGCCTGCGGCGGCGCGTGCAGACGCCGCGTGAAGACTACGACGCGATCCTCGCGCTCGTCGCGAACCTCGTCACCGATGCCGAGCAGCACTGCGCGTTGCCGCCGGGCAGTGCGAGCATTGGCATCGGCACGCCGGGTTCTCTGTCGCGCACGACGGAATTGTTGCGCGGCTCGAATTCGGTCTGCCTCAACGGCATGCCGCTCAAGCGCGATCTCGAAACGCGACTGGGTCGCGCGATCACCCTTGCCAACGATGCCAACTGTTTCGCGCTGTCCGAAGCGACCGACGGGGCGGGCCGTGGTGCCGGCGTTGTGTTTGGCGTCATCCTGGGCACGGGCGTGGGCGGGGGGATCGTCGTGCACGGCCGCGTGCTCGAAGGGCGCAACGCGATTGCCGGGGAGTGGGGTCACAACCCGTTGCCCTGGCCCAACGACGATGAGCGGCCGGGTGCGACGTGTTTCTGCGGCCAACGCGGCTGCATCGAGACGTGGCTGTCCGGACCCGGCATGGCCCGAGATCATCTCGCGCATGCGCCGCACGATGCAGCATCCGCGGAAGCGATCGTGGCGCGTGCGGGACAGCGCGACAGCACCTGCGAGGCGACGCTGGATCGCTACGAAGATCGACTGGCGCGCGCCCTTGCGCATGTCGTCAACGTTATCGATCCGGACGTGATCGTGCTCGGAGGCGGGTTGTCGAACGTTGATCGCTGGTACAAGTCCGTGCCGCGCCTGTGGACCCGCTGGATCTTCAGCGATCGCGTCGATACCGCGCTCGTGCGGCACGTTCATGGTGACTCGAGCGGCGTGCGCGGCGCGGCGTGGCTGCCTGCCTAGGCACCGTCCGTCGCCTTTGGGTCGATGTCTTACAGACAGTCCGACTCCCCTCCGACAGCGCCCGCAGCGCGTTTCCCCTAACGTGGAGCGTGTTGCATTTCGCATGCAAGGAACCGGAGGAATCGAATGAGCAATCGACGGATGGGCAATAGACTGAAAACGGCGATGGGTATCGTCGGGCTGGTGTTCGCGACGCAGGCCGCCGCGCAGGTGACGTTCTACTCGCGCGACGATTTCCGCGGGCAGTCGTTCACGACGGACCGCGAGATTCGCAACATGGAACGGCAGGGCTTCAATGATCGCGCATCGTCGGCAGTCGTGCGCGGGGGGTCGTGGCAGGTGTGCGAGGACGCCCGGTTCGAAGGCCGCTGCGTCGTGCTGCAACCCGGCGATTATCCGTCGCTCGCCGACATGGGACTCAGCAATGAAATCTCGTCGGTACGCGCCGTCGAGGGACGGTATGGCTACAACAACGACAACCGTCGTTATGTCGCGCGCAACGACTATGCGCGTCGCACGGATGAACCGGTCTTCGAAGCGCGCGTGACGTCGGTACGTGCAGTAGTAGGGCCGCCGGAGCAGCGATGCTGGGTGGAACGCCGTGATTTCAGCGGCAACGCCAACGTTCCGGGCGCGATTGCCGGGGCGGTGATCGGCGGCATTCTGGGTCACCAGATCGGCGGCGGTCGCGGGCAGGACATCGCGACTGCGGGCGGCGCCGTTGCAGGTGCCGCGATCGGCAGCAATGTCGGCCGTGACGGCGGCGGTTACAGCCAGGACGTGCAGCGCTGTACCGACGTGTCGCGCTCAGACAATCCCGATTACTGGGACGTGACCTACGAGTTCCGCGGAAGTGAACACCGCGTGCAAATGAGCGCGCCTCCCGGCCCGACGATTCTGGTCAACCGCGACGGTGAACCGCGCGTCTGACGGGATGTAACACCTTCGACAAGAGCGGCCCTGCGGGGTCGCTCTTTTTTCGTCCTGTCGGCACTTCGGACACGGTTCGGCGGCTACATGCCGGCGTAGTTGGGACCGCCCCCGGCTTCGGGGGGCACCCAGTGAATGTTCTGGCGCGGATCCTTGATGTCGCACGTCTTGCAATGCACGCAGTTTGGCGCGTTGATCTGCAAGCGCATCTGCACGGCGCCTTCGTTCGCGACATCGGTTCCGGCGCTCGCGTCGTCAGGCACGAACTCGTATACGCCCGCCGGGCAATAACGGGCCTCGGGGCCGTCGTACACGCGGAGATTCACGTCGACCGGAAGCGCGGGGTTACGCAGTTGCAGGTGCACCGGCTGGTTCTCGACATGATTGGTGTTCGACAGGTAGACCGACGACATCTTGTCGAACGTGATCGTGCCGTCGTACTTCGGATACGCGATCGCTGGCATCTCCGCGGCGGGCCGCAGCCGCTCGTGATCGGCGTAGCGGTGATGCATCGTCCATGGCACGGCGCGGCCGAGCCCGAGATCGCTGAGCCACATCTGCACGCCGCCGTGCAGCGTGCCTAACCACATGCCCCAGCGTAACCCGGGCTTCACGTTACGCACTTGGTAGAGGTCCTCGTAAACCCATGACCTCCGCCACGCTGCCTCGTAGTCGGTCAACACGTCGTGTGAACGTCCGTCGCCGAGCGCGCTGAACGCCGCTTCTGCCGCGAGCATGCCCGTTTTCATCGCGTTGTGCGTGCCCTTGATTCGCGGCAGATTCAAGAAACCCGCGGCGCACCCGACGAGCGCGCCTCCCGGAAACGTCAGGCGCGGCACCGATTGCAAGCCGCCTTCGTTGATCGCCCGCGCGCCGTACCCGACGCGTTTGCCGCCGTCGAACGTCGGCCGAATCGCCGGATGCAGCTTGAAGCGCTGGAATTCGTCGTACGGCGAAAGATGCGGATTGGCGTAATCCAGATGCACGACGAAACCGACGGCAACCAGGTTCTCGTCGAAGTGGTAGATGAACGAACCGCCACCCGTCTTGCGGTCGAGCGGCCACCCCTGCGTGTGAACGACGAGTCCCGGCCGATGCTGTGCGGGATCGACCTGCCACAGCTCCTTGATGCCGATGCCGTACTTTTGCGGATCCACGCCGTCGCGCAGCCTGAAGCGCTGCATCAGCTCCTGCGACAGCGATCCGCGACAGCCTTCGGCAAACAGCGTGTAGCGTGCATGCAGCTCCATGCCGGGCTGGTAGTCCGGCTTGTGCGTGCCGTCTTTCGCGACGCCCATGTCACCGGTCGCGACGCCTCGCACGTGACCCGCCTCGTCGTACAACACCTCCGTTGCGGGGAATCCGGGGTAGATTTCGACGCCAAGGGCCTCGGCCTGCTCGGCGAGCCAGCGGCAGACGTTGCCGAGACTGACGATGTAGTTGCCGTTGTTGTGCATCAGCGGCGGCAATGATAGCGGCGGAATGCGAAACGCCCTGTCCTTCGTGAGGATCAGGAAGCGGTCGTCGTCGACGGGCGTCTTGATCGGCGCCCCCTGCTGCTTCCAGTCGGGGATCAGCTCATCGAGCGGACGCGGATCGATCACGGCGCCCGACAGGATGTGCGCGCCGATCTCGGACCCTTTTTCGACCACGCACACCGATGCGTCGCGCGACGCTTCCGCGGCGAGCTGCTTCAAGCGGATCGCGGCAGCGAGTCCGGCCGGACCGCCGCCGACGATCACCACGTCGTATTCCATCGCTTCGCGCGTCATCGTCCGTGCCTCGCCGACGTGTTGCGCGCGAGAATGCGCAACATGCGTCAATTATAATGACGCGGTCATTCCGTCGAAGCGTCGATCAATTGGCCGACCCGCGGGTCCTCGTTCATACGTCGCAGCAGCGCGTGCGCTGGGGCGACATGGACATGCTCGGACACGTCAACAACACCGTGTACTTCCGTTACATGGAACAGGCGCGGATCGAGTGGATCTACGCGCTCGCGGGCGGCGCCGGTTACGATGACGGGCACGGACCGGTCATCGTCAACGCGTCCTGCAATTTCAGCGTGCCGCTCGTCTACCCCGCCGATGTCGAAGTGCGAATGTCGATCGGCGATCCCGGGCGAACGAGCATCGGCAGTTACTACGATCTGGTGGTCGACGGCCGCCGCTACGCGGATGGTGCCGCGCGCATGGTCTGGACCGAGCGCGCCAGCGGCCGGCCGGTGCCGCTGCCGCCGCACGTGCTCGCGCTGCTCGACGCGGGCAGCTGACCTGCACCCCGTCGTGCCGGCATGAGTCTGCTCGCGATCGTCGTCGCGCTCGCCCTCGAGCAGTGGCGCGCATTCGAGTGGCGCACTACGGTCGAGCGCAGCTACGTTGCCTACGTACGCGGCATCGAACAGCGGCTGAATGGCGGTACGCTCGGACAAGGCATGCTCGCGACCGCGCTCGCGGTCGTTCCGCCCGTTGCCGTCGCGGCGTTCATGTGGTGGCTCGCGCATCGCGTCCATCCGGCGCTCGGGCTCGCGGTCAACATCGCCGTGCTCTACGTGCTGATGGGTTTTCGGCGTTTCAGTCACGCCGTGTCCTCGATCGTCGCCGCGCTGGCTGGCGGCGATATCGTCGCCGCGCGCCGCGGGCTGTCGCAGTGGCGCGGCGGCGCCACGGCGGAACCCGGCTCGACGGCTGAACTCACGAGCCAGGACGTCGCGCGCTTCGCGATCGAGCGCGGCATTGCCGATGCCTATCGACAGGTGTTTGCCGTGCTGTTCTGGTTCATGGTGCTCCCCGGCCCTGCGGGCGCGGTGCTGTATCGCGCGGCGGCGCTCCTCGCCGCACAGTGGAAGGCGCCGACGCCTGGCGATGACCTGACCGTCGTGACGCGTTCGCTGCTCGTTTTCGGACGGCCCGCGCGACAACTGCTATGGCTGCTCGACTGGATCCCGGTGCGGCTGACCGCGCTCTCGTTTGCCGTCGTGGGTGATTTCGAGGACGCGATCTATTGCTGGCGCACGCAGGCGCGGGGTTGGCCGCCGGCGTATGGGGGCGAGGCGCGAGGAATTCTGCTTGCCACGGGTGGCGGCGCGCTCGGCGTGCAACTCGGCGGATCGTTGCCGGGCATCGACGGACCGGAACCGCGCCCTCAGGTTGGCGTCGGCGATCCGGTCGAACCCGAAGTGTTGCCGTCGGCAGTCGGTCTCGTGTGGCGTGCGCTGGTGCTGTGGCTCGTCCTCGTGTTGCTGCTGTCGCTCGCCAACTGGGCAGCCTGACGCCAGCGCTGCGGCGTCAATCGGCCTCGGGCACCGTGTAAGGACGGCGCCGGCGCGTTGAATTCCGCGCCGGTGCGCGTGCCGCAGCGGTCTCCGCGAGCAACGATTGCAGCAGCTCGACGCGTTGCCGCGCAATGCGCCCGGCAGTGACGGCGGCCTGCACCGCGCAGCCCGGCTCGCGATCGTGACGGCAATCGCGAAAACGGCAGGCACCGGCGAGATCGCGCAACTCGACGAAGCCGCGCGTAAGCGCTTCGGGCGTGCAATGCGAGAGCCCGAACACTTTCATGCCGGGTGAATCGATGAGCCATCCGCTGCGATCGGGCAGCCGGTAAAGCGCTGCGGAGGTGGTCGTGTGCCGGCCGCTGCGAAGCGCTTCCGACAGCGCGCCGATCCGCGCCGCCGCGCCGGGCACGAGCGCGTTGATCAACGTGGACTTGCCCATGCCCGATTGGCCGATCAGCACGCTGTGCTCGCCGGTAACCCACGGAACGAGCGCCGAAACGTCCCGCGTGGCCACGACCGAAACGATCGGATAGCCGAGTTCGCGATACGGTGCGAAGCGCGATGCGAATCGGGTGGCCTCGGGAAGGTCCGACTTGTTCAGCAGAAGAACGAACCGGCAGCGCTCCGTTTCGGCGGCGATGATCCACCGGTTCAGCAAGTGTTCGTCGACCGGTACGTCCGGCGCGACGACGCCGATCACCTGCGTCACGTTGGCGGCGACGAGCTTTTCCTTGAACGCATCCGATCGGTAGAGCAACGTGGTGCGCGGCTCGATCGAAACGATGGCCGCACCCGTGTGTTCCTGCACGACGTGCACACGATCGCCGCAGGCGAGCGTCAGCGCGCGGCCCTTGAGAACGCAGTCGAGCGTAGGGCCGTGGTCCAGCGTGACCGCGTAATGCCGCCGGTGCGCCGCGACGACGAGTCCCGCCACGGACTTCGCGGCGGGCGGCGGCCCGGCCAAGCGGCCACCGCTCACGCGGCGAACAACTGGTCCGTGCGGGCGGCGCAGATGACGTCGTTTTTCGTGATGCCGCCCGCATCGTGCGTCGACCACGTGACGACACAACGGTTGTACGAAACCCGCAGATCCGGGTGGTGATCCTCGCGGTTCGCCATCCATGCGAGCGCGTTCACGAATCCGATCGTCGCGTGGAAGTCGGCGAACGCGAACGTCTTCTCGAGCGCGCCGGCATTGTCGACCGCCGACCAATCGCCAAGCGTCCGAACGTGCTCGGCGACCTCGGCTGCCGTCAGGCGGGGTGCGCCGGGCGTGCAGTGCA
>DASSEA010000320.1:0-10102 GCA_035696805.1 Casimicrobiaceae bacterium | reverse complement strand
CGCTACACGTGTCCCGGCGCGCCCGCCATGGTGGACGCGCGCGACGACTACTGGATGCCCATCGACCAGTACATCGGCGGCATCAGCCACGCGATCCTGCACCTGCTGTACGCAAGGTTCTGGACGAAGACGATGCGCGACTTCGGCATGGTCGGTTACGGCGAGCCGTTCACGCGCCTGCTCACGCAGGGCATGGTGCTCGCGCATGCATTCTTTCGCCGCAACGATCGCGGCGGCGTCGACTACATTCCGCCGACCGATGTCGACATCGTGCGCAATGCGCAGGGCGTCATCACCGGCGGGGTTTCCAGGCTCGATGGCGGGCCGGTCGAGTACGACGGGCTCGGCACGATGTCGAAGTCGAAACTGAACGGCGTCGATCCACAGGACATGATCGACCGTTACGGCGCGGACGCGGCGCGGCTGTTCGTCATGTTCGCGAGCCCGCCCGAGCACACGATCGAATGGTCGGACACAGGCGTCGAAGGCGCGCACCGGTTCCTGAAGCGGCTGTGGAATTTCGCGCAGGCGCAGCAGGACATCGTCCGCAAGGCCGGTGGCGCTTTCGACTGGCGCGATGCCGCGGAAGACGTTCGCACCGCGCGCCGCGAGATCCATCTCGCGCTCCGGCAGGCGGACTACGATTACGCGCGCATCCAGTACAACACCGTCGTGTCCGCCGGCATGAAAATGCTGAACACGCTCGAAGCGGTCGCGCGCGACCGGCCTGGCGCGGGGGCGCTCGCGCACGAGGGGCTGTCGGTGCTGTTGCGCGTGCTGTACCCCGTCGTGCCGCATACGACCTGGGTACTGTGGAACGAGCTTGGCTATGCAGAACGCGGCGGCGACCTGATCGACGCGACATGGCCCACCGTCGACGAGGCGGCGCTCGCGCGCGATGAAATCGAGCTCGTGCTGCAGATCAACGGCAAGCTTCGCGGCAAGCTCGTCGTGCCCGCTGCCGCGAGCGAGGAGGAGATCAAGACGCGCGCATCGGCGGCGCCGGAGGTTGCGAAGTACGGCAACGGAACGCCGGCGCGGTTCATCAAGGTGGTCCCCGGGCGGCTTGTCAATGTGGTCCTCTAGGCCGCTGTCCGGATCCACGGGTCGCGCAATCGTGGCCGCGCTGCTGCTCGCGCTCTCGGCGTGCGGCTTCCATCTTCGCGGCGAAGCCGCTTATCCGTTCCAGACGATCTTCGTCAACGCGGCCGGCGCTCCCGGAGTCGCCGCCGAGCTCCGTCGCGCGCTGAACGCGACGGGCAACGCGCGCGTCGTCGATGATCCGAAGAACGCGCAGGTCATCGTCGACTTTCCGTTCGTCTCCGACGACAAGGAAGTGCTGTCGATTTCCGGAAGTGGCGCAGTGCGCGAGTACCTGTTGATCAAGCACGTGCAGTTCCGCCTGCACGACGTCGACGGCAACGACTGGCTGCCGCCGGGCGACATCGCGCTTCGCCGCACGCTGACGTTCAGCGAAAGCGAAGTGCTCGCGCGGAACTCGCAGGAACAGCGGCTGCAGAAGGAAATGCAATCCGACGCCGTGCAGCAGCTGGTCCGCAGGCTGCAGGCGGCGAAAAAGCCGGCCTGACGCCTGCATGCCGTCGTTGCGCCTCTCGGAGCTCGACGCGCATCTCGCGCGGCGCCTCGAACCGCTTTACGTCGTCCACGGCGACGAGCCGTTGTTCGTCATCGAGGCGTCCGACGCGATCCGGGCGGCCGCGAAGCGCGCGGGCTGCGACGAGCGCGAAATCTTCATCGTCGACCCGCATTTCCGCTGGGACGCGTTCGCGGCCGCCAACGCCACCCTCGGCCTGTTCGGCACGCGTAAGCTGATCGACCTGCGCATTCCGTCCGGAAAGCCCGGCGCCGACGGGGGGGCTGCACTCGAGCGGCATGTCGCCCACCTCGACCCGGACAACGTGACGCTCGTCACGCTGCCTCGCATCGATCGTGCGACGCAGGGATCGGCCTGGTTTGCGGCGCTCACCGATAACGGCGTGAATATCGCCGTGCAACCGGTCGAACGCACTGCGTTCCCCGCCTGGATCGCCGAGCGCCTCGGGCGCAACGGCCAGCGGGTATCGCGTCCTGCGCTCGCGTTCCTCGCCGATCGCTGCGAGGGGAACCTGCTCGCCGCCCGCCAGGAAATCGAGAAGCTCGCACTGCTGCTGCCGAAAGGCGAGCTCGACGACGACGAAGTCGAGCGCGCGGTGGCGGACGTCGCGCGTTTCGACATCCAGGAACTCTCGGAGGCGTGGCTCGCCGGCGAGGCGGCACGGGCGCTTCGCATCGTCGACGTCCTGCGCGGCGAAGGCGAGCCGATCACGCTCGCCGTGTGGCAGTTGGGCGAAGACCTGCATGCGCTCGCCGGCGTTCACGAAGCGATGGCACAGGGTCAATCGCTCGGCACGGCCGTTCGCAGTGCACGCGTCTGGGGTCGCCGGCAGGCGGCGCTGGAACGCGCCGCGCGCAGGATCGATGCCGAGCGCGTCGCGCCGCTGCTGCACGCGCTCGCCGGCCTCGACGCGCTCGCGAAGGGGCTCGGTCTCGGCGATCCGTGGAACGTGCTCGTCACGCTGGCGCTCGCGCTGTGCGGCCGCCCCGTCGTACCGGCAGCGCTGCAGCCGGCGTGACGTCCTTCGCGTCGCGCGGCGGCATCGCGCGGCGCCGCCTTTGATGACGCGTCCACGCTCCGCGAGCGACCCGTCGCGCGCGCTGGTCGTCACGACGATGATGATCGGCACGGTGTCGACGATTCTCGCCGCGACGATCATCAACGTTGCGTTCCCGGCGCTGATCGCCGAATTTCACGTCGGACACGACACGCTCCAGTGGGTCGCCACGGGCTTTCTCGCCGCGACGACCGCGACGATGCTTGCGACCGCCTGGCTCACCGAAAGCTTCGGCGAGCGGCGAACGTTCATCGGCACGATGGCCCTCTTCCTCGGCGCGTCGCTGCTCGCCGCTGCCAGCTGGAACCCGGCATCGCTCATCACCGCACGCATCCTGCAGGGCGGCGCGGCCGGCATCCTGCAACCGTTTGCGATGATCGTGCTGTTTCGCGTGTTTCCGGTCGAAGAGCGCGGGCGCGCGATGGCGCTCTATGGATTCGGCATCGTCCTCGCACCCGCCGTCGGACCGGCGATCGGCGGCGCGCTGCTCGAAGCGTTCGGCTGGCGCTCGATCTTCCTGCTGACGGTTCCGTTCTGCATCGCGGGGCTCGCGCTCGCGCCGCGCACGCTTCCACGCGGGGCCACCGGTGCCGCGCAACCGTTCGACTGGATCGGCTCGCTCCTGCTGCTCGGCATGCTCGTCACGCTCCTCAACGTACCCGTGGTCGGGCACCGTCACGGCTTCGCGTCGCTCGCGACGGTCGCATTGGCGGGCGCGGGCGTCGCGCTCGCCGCCGTGTTCGTCCGCTTCGAAATGCGCACGCCGGCGCCGCTGTTGCCGTTGCGGCTGTTCCGGCATCGCGTGTTTGCGAACGCGGCGATCGTCGCCTTTGCCTACGGCGTCGGCTTGTTCGGCACGACGTACCTGGTGCCGGTGTTCGCGCAGGAAATCGCGCACTACGACGCCGCGGAAGCCGGCAATCTGCTGCTGCCGCCCGGCATCGCGCTCGCCATCGCCATCGCCGTCGGCGGCCGCTTGACCGATCGCCTGGAACCGGCACCGATCATCGTCGCCGGCCTGGCGTTGTTCGCGCTGTCGAGCCTGCTGCTGGCCTTCGCCGGCCCCTCCACCGGCTTCGCGTTGCTGGCGCTCTGGCTCGTCATCGGACGCGCGGGCCTCGGCATGCTGATCCCGGCGCTGAACGTCGGCGCCGTGCAGGCGCTTTCCGGGACCGAGCTCGCCTATGCTTCGTCCGCGGTCAACTTCGTCCGACAACTGGGCGGCGCAGCCGGCGTGAATGTGCTCGCCGTCGTCCTCGAATGGCGAAGCGCAACCGTCGGCGCCACCGACGCCGCGCGGCCCTTCCATGAATGCTTCGCGATTGTTACGCTCGCGTTTGCCGCTGCGATCGTTCCCGCCTGGTCCATACGCAAACACGGGAGATAGCCATGTATCGGAAGATCCTCGTCGCGTTCGACGGCTCGCCCGAAAGCCGGCTCGCCGTCGACGAGTGCTCGCAACTCGTGCAGGTGCCGGGTCGCGAAATCCACCTCGTGTGCGTGCTGCACGACCCGTCGCCGTACCTGCTCGCCGGCGAATTCGTCCCGGAACCGGCGCTGGCGATCGACCGCACGCGGATGGACGCGGACCTGAAGGACGCTGCGGCCCGGTTGTCGGAGCGGGGCTTCGCGGTGACGACGCACCTGCAGGATGGCGAGCCCGTCGACGTAATCTCGCGCATGGTCGAAACGCTCTCGATCGACCTCATCATCGTCGGTCATCGCCGCAGCAAGAAATTCGCGCTGCGCTGGTGGCGCGGCTCGGTCGACTCGATGCTGATCGAGCGTGTTCACTGCGCGATCCTGATCGCCGGCGAGCCGGTCAAATAGCATGGGGTCAGAGCAACAAGTCGACTTATTGCTCTGACCCCAAAGTCGTCCCCACAATCGCGAGCGCCGCCAGCGCCGCAGTTTCCGCGCGCAACACGCGCGCGCCAAGATGGGCAGCGACGGCGCCGCTCGCGAGCGCCTGTTCGCGTTCATCGGGCGTGAAGCCGCCTTCGGGACCGATCGCGACGGCGCGCGGCATCTGCGCGTTGACTTCGTCGAGAAGCGAACGGGGTGCAGATCCGTCCAGCAGCGCCCACGGCGTCAACTGGGGAGCGCCGCTATGCAGCCACGCGTCGAACGTCGTGATCGCGTGCACGTCGGGCACGCGGTTGCGGCCGCATTGCTCGCAGGCGGCGATCGCGATCACGCGCCAATGCTCGACGCGTCGTGCGGCTCGCTCCGTTGGAATGCGCTGACTGCGCGCCGACTCCACCGGCACGATCGCCGCAGCGCCCAGCTCGACCGCCTTGCGCACGACCAGGTCCATCAGGTCGGCCGCAATCGTCGCCTGCACCAGCGTGACCGGACGCGCCAGCTCGCGCTCGACGCCCGCATGACGGTCGACGCGAACGACGACGTCCTTGCGATCGATGCGTACGATCGTCGCCGCATACTCGCCGCCTTCGCCGGTGAAGAGTGCGAGTCGTTCGCCGACGCGCATGCGCAGCGACTGCGCGACGTGCCTGGCGGCATCGTGCGCGAGCACGCAGTCGGCTCCCGGTGAGAGCGGGTCGTTCGCGCCGATGAAGATGCGGGGCGTCAGCATCCAGGGTCGATGATCCTAGATCGGCGAGCGAGGATTCGGGATCTGCCGCGATCGCGGTGCCCTGGCGCCGTTTGCTACGATTCTTACACGTAACGAAACCCCGGAGGAATCATGGCCGCTACTTCGTCGCCGGTAGCACTCGGATGGCCCGCCGCACGCTTCGACTTGCCGGGCATCGACGGCCGCCGTCACTCGCAGGACAGCGCGCGCGGACCGAACGGCCTGCTCGTCATGTTCATCTGCAACCACTGCCCATACGTGCGCGCCATCGCGAGCAAGCTCGTGCGCGACACCGATGAACTCGCCGCACTCGGCATCGGCAGCATCGCGATCATGAGCAACGACGCGACGACGTATCCGGAGGATTCGTTCGACAACATGAAGACGTTCGCCGCGGAGCACGGTTTCCGCTTTCCGTACGTGGTCGACGAATCGCAGGAGATCGCCCGCGCCTACGACGCGGTTTGCACGCCGGATTTCTTCGGCTTCGACCGCGACCTGACGCTCGCTTACCGCGGCCGCCTCGACGCGTCGGGACGCTCGTCCGATCCCACGGCGCGGCGCGAACTTTTCGACGCGATGTCGCAGGTTGCGCGGACTGGCCGTGCGCCGGTCGATCAGCACCCGTCGATCGGGTGCTCGATCAAGTGGCGACCTTGAAAGCGTAGCCCGCTGCGACGCACGCAGGAAAGCTCACGCACCCGCGCTCTCCCGTCATGCGGCGCGGGGCGCAATGAACGCGCGCAACGCATCGAGCACTTCGCCCGGCCGTTCCGCCATGATCGCGTGCCCGGTTTCGGGCAGCGTCACCGCCTTCACGTCGTGCAACGCCTTGACGAGGGCCTCGGCATTCCGCGGCGGCGCCATCACGTCCCGCGCGCCGATGATGACGAGCGTCGCGCAACGGACCGCGGTCGCCGCCTGCTGGCCGTTCGCGTAGCGGTGGCACGCGAGCAGATCCGCCGACAGCACGCCGTCGCGCGATCGCTCGATGAGCCTCATCGCATTGCCCAGCATCCACATGCCGGGCACCTGATTGCCCCCGAGCTGGCCCGACGGGCTGAACGACCAGCCGTTGATGAGTTCGTACGCCACGTGTTCATTGCGCGCAGCCGCCGCGAGCAGATCGTCGTTGACCGTCATCGGCACCGACGGTCCGATGAGCGCGAGTCGTTCGACCCGTAGCGGATGGCGGGCGGCGCATTCGAGCGCCGCCAGCGAACCGAGCGAGTGGCCGACGACCGCGGCCTTTTCAATGCTCATCGCATCCAGCAGCGCGACGATCCATTCCGCGATCGCCTCCACGCTCGGCAACGGATCGCCGGCCGACCGGCCGTGGGCGGGAAGATCAGGTGCCACGACGTTCATGCCGTGCCACGCGAAATAGCGGGACTGCAGCGCGAAGACGCCGTGGTCGTTGGCGGCGCCGTGCACGAACAGCACCGCAGGACGCGAAGCGTCGAATGCGCGCGTCCCGGTATAGGCGTAAACCTCGTGACCGGCAACGTCGACGCGCATCAGCCCTTGCCGGCCGCGTACAACGCACGGCCGAGGTCCTCGATCAGGTCCGCCGGATCCTCGAGGCCGATCGACAGGCGGATCGTGCCTTCGGTGATGCCCGCGCGCACGAGATCTTCCGACGACATGCGGAAATGCGTCGTCGACGCCGGATGGATGACGAGCGACTTCGCGTCGCCGACGTTCGCGAGATGCGAAAACAATCTCAGCGCCTCGATGAAACGCCGCCCCTGCTCGCGCGTTCCTCGCAGGTTGAAGCTGAACACCGATCCGCAACCGCGCGGCAGCAACTGCTGCGCGAGCGCGTGATCGGGATGGTCGGTCAATTCGGGATACGCGATCGTGTCGACGATCTTGTGCTCACGGAGGAACGCGACGATCGCTCGCGTGTTCTCGACGTGCCGCGCCATGCGCACCGGCAGCGTTTCGATGCCCTGCAGGATCTGAAACGCCGTGGTCGGCGCCATGCAGGCACCGAAATCGCGGATGCCTTCACGCCGCGCGCGCAACAGGAACGCGGCCGTCGACGATTCCTCCGCGAACACCATGTCGTGAAACCCCGCATACGGCGTCGTCAGCGTGGGGAACAGGTCGCGCGCCTTGGCGGCGTTCCAGTCGAATTTCCCGGCATCGACGAGCAGTCCGCCGATGACGACACCATGGCCCGACAGGAACTTCGTCGCCGAATGGAAAACGATGTCGGCGCCGAGTTCGAACGGACGCATGAGCCACGGCGTCGTGAACGTCGAGTCGACGAGCAGCGGCAGCCCATGCTCGTGCGCGAGTTCGGCCACCCGTGGAATGTCGAGCACTTCGAGGCCCGGGTTCCCGAGCGTCTCGCCAAACAGCAGGCGCGTCTGCGGACGAATCGCCGCCCGCCACCCGTCGAGATGGCGCGGATCGACGAACGTCGTTTCGATGCCGAAGCGCGGGAGCGTGTAGTCGAGCAGGTTGTGTGATCCGCCGTACAACGAACGCGAAGCGACGATGTGCGAGCCCGCCGACAGCAGCGTGACGATGGCGAGATGCAGCGCGGCCTGGCCGCTCGCCGTGGCGATCGCGCCGATGCCGCCTTCGAGCGCCGCGATGCGCTCCTCGAGCACGGCGCACGTGGGGTTCGACAGGCGCGAATAGACGTGGCCGGCGCGCTCCATGTTGAACAGCGCGGCGGCATGATCGGTGTCGGGAAAGACGAACGACGACGTCTGGTAGATGGGCGTCGCGCGTGCGCCGGTCGCCGGATCCGGCCGCGCGCCTGCGTGCAGCGTCAGCGTGTCGAAGCGATGCGTGCGTGGCTTCGTCGTCACGCCGCATTCTCCGTCGATCGTCGCGGCCGAGGCAAGGCGTCCGGATAGAGCGACGCCAGCACCGCCAGCGTGATCGTGCGCAGCGTGTCGTGCCATGCCTGCGCGAGCCTCCGGACATCACAGGGTTCATCGGTACGCCGTGCGACGGCCTGCGCGATGCTGGCCGCGCGCTCGATTTCGGTCGCCACAACGTCGCGCCAGAATGCCGGATATTCGCTCGCCGCCCATTCACCGCGACCGCGGCCGTAATGGGCTACGGCGAGATAGCGGAGCACAGCAGCCGGCGCGAGCGTCGCCAGGAAATCGTCGCTCCAGCGAATCGTCGCTTCGCTGCGGCCGCGCACGAGATTGAAGCCGCGCGCGAGTCCTGCGGCCCCTGCCGCACCCACCAGGCCGCCTGCGAGCAAGCCTGCCCCGAACGTGAGCCCGCCAGCGGCGACGTCCGCAGCGAGTCCCGTGAGCGCGCCGGAAAGAAAGCCACCGAGGACCGCGGCGCGTCCGGCGTGCACTGGCGTATCGGCGGTCACGTTCTCGATCAGGCGCGCCATCACTTCGGCGCCTGCGCGTCCGTCGAGCCCGTGAATGGCGAGGAGGCGATCGGTGCTCGTGCGGATGCCGGCGTCGAGACGTTCCGACAGCGTGCGCATTGCCGCGTTCTTCGCGGAGTCCGTGGATTCCTGCGCAAGGCCGATCGCCTTGCCGGCTTCGATCAGCGAACCGCGCAAGCCCATCGGCGGCAGCGGTGCACGATCGCACGCAGCGGCGGCGATCGGCTCGGCAATCGCGTGCATCGCCGCATCGAAGCGCCGCATCCGGTCCGCATGCCACGCGTCGGCGAGGCGCGCAAAGCCCGCCTGGCTCGACGCGGGCAATGCCTTCGCGACCTCGCGCAGCAGCACGCCCTCCTGCACCCAGCAGCGCGCGAACGCATCGAGCGCAAGGACGCTGCGGATCAGCGGCCGCGCGCCGAGCGCGTCGCGCCAGCGCGCGATGTCGGCAGCCTCTGCGGACGCGGCGCGCGGCTGCCCGACCTGGTTCAGCAATACGATCACCGGCTTGCCGATCCATTCGAGGATCGTCAACTCGGGCGCGATGTAGCCCGCATCGGTCGGCGACTCGGCCGCGTTGACGAGATACAGGACGACGTCCGCTTCGTCGCGGACATTGCGCACCGCCTGCTGGCTCGACCACAGCGCGCGATCGCGAAAGCGGTCCCACACCATGGCGAGAAAACCGATGATCGGCTTGTCGAGCGTCGCCAAGCGACGCGCGAGTCGCGCGCTGTCGCCAAAGCCCGGCGTATCCCACAGCATCAGCACGTCGCCCGCGCGTGTTTCGAGCATCGGATGACGTTCGGCGGTGGCGGTGACGTGCGCCTCGTCGCGCACTTCGCCGACGTCGCGCCCGAGCAGCGTCCGCGCGAGCGCCGTCTTGCCGACGTTCGTATGCGAGATGAGACTGAGCGCGATCCGCGCTGCGTCGGCCGCGTGTTGCGGGGCTCCCGCGTCGGCGGTGTCGTCCGGTGCGGAAGTCGACGCCGTCATGCGGCGACCGATTCGAGCCGGGTCGCAACCGATCCGGCAGCATCCGTGACGTCGGACGCATCGAGCTTGAGGAAAACGGGCTCGATGCCAGCGTCGGCCAGCAGCGTTCTCCACGCATTTTCGCGCGCGGCGATGCGTGGTGCATTACCGGCGAAGCGCCGCGCGAACTCGGACGTGTCGACGATGACGACACACGGCGCGCGTCCGGCCGCGGCGGCGACGACCGCAGCGGCGAACGCCACATGATTCTCGCGCTCGGCGGTCGCATTCAGGCTGAACAGCACGACGACCGCCGAGAGCGAAGCGGACGCGAACGCAGGCACGTCGTCGGCGCCATAGGCGGTGACAGGCTTCCAGTCCACGTCGACCTGCGCCTGGAACACGCGGGTGAGGACGCGCGCAAGACCCTCGGCGCTCGCTTTTGGAACGTCGAAGCTGTAAGGCAGCGCCGCGACGCGTGCTGTG
>DASSEA010000319.1:0-3219 GCA_035696805.1 Casimicrobiaceae bacterium | reverse complement strand
CTGATTCACGAGATCGACATAGCGGCGCAGCGGCGAGGTGCTCCAGGTGTAGTGATCGACCCCGATGCCTTCGTGCGGTGCCGGCGTCGTGCTCATGCGAACCCGCCCGAGGCTCTGTGACCGATAGACCCCCGTCACCTGGCGCTCGGCCAGCCAACGGCCCCACGTGCTGTTGGCGAGGATCATCAACTCGGCGACGATCAGGTCGAGCGGCGCACCCCGCCGCCGCGGCTTGATGCTGACGTGCGCGTGCTCGCCGTCGCCGTCCAGCACGAACGAGAAATCGACGCGTCCGAGCGGCTCGGGCCGGCCGCGCACCTGCTCGCGGCGCACGAGCAGGGCGCGCGCAATCTTCCAGAGCAGCGCAAGCTCTCCGGCGAACGGCGCGTCGAACCCTCCCGAGGCAATCGCCTCTTCGGTGACCACGTCGTCGAGCAGGTCGTGACGCAGGTTCGCCGCGACGCGCACGCGTTCGACGCGCGTTTCCGACGACCGCACTTCAAGCGTGTCGGCGTCGATCCGGACGTACAGCGAAAGGACCGGGACTTCCCTTCCCTCGTTCAGCGAGAACGCGTCGACCCAACCGTCGGGGAGCATCGTGTACTTCAGGCCGGGCGCGTACACGGTCGACATGCGCGTTCGCGCGGCGAGATCGAGCGGATGATCGCGCGGGATCGCCACGGCGGGCGCCGCGATGTGGATTCCGACGACGACGTCGCCGCCCTCGCGCACCACCGAGAACGCGTCGTCGATCTCCGTCGTCGCGCTGTCGTCGACCGAGAACGCGGCGACGGGCGCGAGCGGGAGATCGACCACGAGGCTCGGCGCCGGAAGATCGGTGGCGAAACCGGTGCCGCGCGGAAAGTGGATCGCCTTGAAGCTGTCGACGTGCCAGCGATAAGGCGATGCGACGGCGCCGGTCGACAGCAGCAGTTTCAATGGCGTCGTCTGCAACTCGTTGGCTGCCTGCTCGACCGCCTTGTACTCGATCGAATTCCGGTCCGGCTTCACGAGCAGCGCGATGGCCTGCTGCGCGATCGCCGCCGGCGCCTGGCCGGCCTTCATCGCCTGCACGTGCTGCTGCTTCAGTTCCTCCTGCTGCCGCTTGCGCTCGAGAGCGGCCAGTGCGGCCTTGAGCGTCTCGGCCGGCGCCGCGCGATACCGGCCGCGGCCCTTGCGGTGAAAGTAGACGGGTGCCGAATGGAGGCGGAAAAGCAGCGCCGCGGCTTCCACGCTGCCCGGTTCCCTGCCGTAGTACTCGCGTGCCACGTCGAGGAAACTGAACTCGTCGGCTGGCGATACTTCCCAGAGGAAGTCGAGGTCGATGCCTGCGGCCTCGGCCTGAGCGCGCTCGACCAGCAAGCCCGGCGCGGGCTCGCGAAACTGCAGCAGCACATGCGAACCCTTGACCTTCGTTCGCTTGCCGCTGACGAGTTCCACCTGGTGCGACGAGTCCGTGCTGCTGAGCGCCGTCCCCGCCTTGAAGGAGCCATCCTCCTCGAACAGCAGATGAGTCGTCACAGCGTGCCCAGGAAGGTGCGGATGCCGCGCAGCATCAGTTCGACGGCGATGGCAGCAAGGACGAGACCCATGAGGCGGACAAACGCAAGGGTCACCCGCTCGCCAAGCACGGCGAACAGCCGGCCCGAGAACGAAAGCACGAGCGCGCTCGTCGCCATGACGCCCGCGATCGCCGCGAGCCACTCCGGCCAGCGCGCGGGTTCGCGGGACACGAACAGCAACACAGTCGCGAGCGCGGACGGTCCCGCCAGCGCGGGCACCGCGAGCGGAACGATGAAGGGTTCCCCGTGCGGCTGATCGCCGTAGATTCCTTGCCCGGTCGGAAACACCATGCGCAAGGCAACCAGCATCAACACCACGGCACCGCCGATCTGCAGCGAGACGTCGGACAGTCCGAGGGCGCCGAGGAATGGACGCCCGAGGAAGACCGCGACCGACAGGACGAGAAACGCGATGAAGCACTCGCGCAGGATGATGCGCGAACGCCGTTCGGGAGCGACGTCTTCGAGCGCGGCGACGAAGATGGGAATGTTGCCGACCGGGTCGCAGACGAGCAACAACAGCAGGAACGCGGAGATGAAGCTGTCGTTCACCGGTCGGTCACCGTTTCCGTGCCTTCGCTGATGCGCACCAGTTCCGCCGGCGCGATCGGAAAGACGCAGTGGGGCGTCCCGCCCGCCGCCCACACCACCTCGAACCGGCGCAGCGAGACGTCGATGAAAGTGGCCATCGGCTTCGCATGGGCGAGCGGGGCGACACCGCCGATCGCGAAGCTCGAGTGCTCGCGAACGAACTCCGGCGACGCCCGCTCGATCGACTCGCCCAGCAGCGAGGCGATGCGGGCCTCGTCCACCCGGCGATCGCCGGCCGCAATGACGAGCACGGCGCGGCCGCTCGGCACGGCGCGGAAGATCAGCGATTTGGCGATCTGCCCCACTTCGATGCCGAGGGCGTCGGCCGCCTGCTGCGACGTGCGTGCCGCGACGGGGAGTTCGATCACGCGCGACTCCGTTGCGGCTGCGGTCAGCGCGTCCTGCACGCGCTGTGCGGAAGCGGGCAAGGGCCGGGGCGCTCGCACGTTCATGATCAGACCGTCAGTCCGCCCGCGACTTCGATCACGGCGCCGTTGATATAGGCCGCTTCGTCGGAGGCGAGAAAGGCATAGACGTTCGCGATGTCTTCCGGCGTGCCGAGCCGTCGCAAGGGCACGCGCTCCGTCATCTGCTCGAGCACCTTGTGCGGAATCGACTTCAGGATGGTCGTTGCGACGAAACCCGGGGCCACCGCGTTGCATCGGATTCCCTTGGGACCGAGCTCGCGGGACCAGGTCTTCACGAAGCCGATCACGCCGAACTTGCTTGCCGCGTAGTTGGTCTGTCCGAAGTTGCCGTAGATGCCGACGACGCTCGACGCGTTCAGGATGACGCCCGCGCCCTGCTCCACCATCGTGTCGACGACCGCCTGCGCGCAGTTGTAGGTGCCCTTCAGGTTGACGGCGAGGACCTTGTCGAACTGGTCCTCGGTCATCTTCTGCAGCCGCGCGTCGAGCGTGATGCCGGCGTTGTTCACGAGCACGTCGACGCGTCCAAACTTCTCCTTCACGTTCGCCACCATGGCATCCACCTGGTCGCGCCGCGTGACGTCCACGATGTGGCCCGTGGCCGCCCCGTTCGCCCTGAGATTGTCGAGCGCGCCGTC
>DASSEA010000318.1:0-2258 GCA_035696805.1 Casimicrobiaceae bacterium | reverse complement strand
GGCGGGCGCAAAGGCTCGAGCTATGGCGCGCGCGAACAGGGCCGCTACGCCGCCGAGTTCTACACGACGGTCAAGACCGCGTACACGAACCCCTAACCACGGTCGCATTGGAGTGGCCGCGGCGCGAGGGCGGGTAGCCGCGCGGGCGTTCGATGGCGCGGGTGCGTTACATGGCCCGCAGTTCTAGGTCAGTGGCCGCGTCGGCCCGCAGTTCGAAGATCAGAGGCCGCGTCGGGCGCGGGTTTTCGCCGCCTTGCGCGCCGCTGCGGAACGGCCCTCGGCGCCCTTCGTTGACGCTGCCTCGCGCGCCGCTGCAGAGCGGTCCGCGGCGCTGCGTTTACGGGCGGCCGCCTTCGCGTGCCGGCTCAACGCCGCCTTCGAAGCCGCAGCGTGGGGTTCGCGTTCGAGTGTCGCTTCGGTCGCGCGCGAACGCTTCCGCGACACCGGATGCTGGGCGCCGTCGTGACCCGCGTCGTACGCGCGAATCGCGCTCTTGCGCGTTGCTTCCGACGTCGATCCCTTGGGCGGGGGCGGCAGGTCGACGCCGGCGCGTCGCGCCTTCGACAGGCCGATCGCGATCGCCTGCTTGGTCGAGCGCGCGCCGTGCTTGCCTTCCCGGATGTGGTCCATCTCCTCGCGGACGAACTCGCCTGCCTGCGTGCTGGGCGCCTTGCCCTCGCGCTTGTCGCGTGCCGCGCGCCGCAGTGTCTTGCGTTCCGGCATCGTGGTCTCCGTTGATGGCAGCCGCGCGGCTTAAACCCCCCGCACAAGGCCCGGACTTTCAACGATGCACACACGCGCCCGCGCATGAAAGCGGCCGGGGACCGAACCGCGTGTCAGGAGGCTCCTACAGCGAGCGTGTCAGTACAGCAGGTTCGGCAGCCACAACGATAGCTGCGGTACGTAGGTGACGATGATCAGGAACACGAACAGCACCGACAGCCATGGCAGCGCTGCGCGCACGACCTGAACGACCGACATTCCGGTGATGCCCGACGTGACGAACAGGTTGAGTCCCACCGGCGGCGTCACCATGCCGATTTCCATGTTCACCGTCATGATGATGCCGAGGTGAACGGGGTCGATGCCGAGCTGCGTCGCGATCGGAAACAGGATCGGCGCGAGAATGAGGATGATGCCGGTGGGTTCCATGAAATTGCCGGCGATCAGCAGCAGCAGGTTGACGACGAGCAGGAACTGCCACGGCTGCATGCCCATCGCGACGATCTGCTCGGTGATAGCCTGCGGAATGCGCTCGGTCGTCAGCACGTGCGCGAACAGCAGTGCGTTCGCGATGATGAACATCAGCATCACCGTGACGCGCGCCGCGTCGACGAGCACCTTCGGAACCTGGCGCATGCCGATGTCGCGGTAGACGAAGATCGCGATGGCGAATGCGTAGATTGCCGCGACCGCCGCGGCTTCGGTCGGCGTGAAGATGCCCCCGTAGATGCCGCCGAGGATGATCAGAAGCAGCAGCAATCCCCACAGCGATTCGCGTCCCGCGGTCAGCACTTCGCGCAGCGACGCGCGCGGCTCGCGCGGCAGCTTGATGATTCGCGCGCGGACGTAGATCGCGCCCATCAGCATCAGGCCGAGCACGATGCCGGGGACGATGCCGGCGATGAACAGCTTGCCCACCGACGTCGCCGTCGCGGCTGCGTAGACGACCATGACGATCGACGGCGGGATCAGGATGCCGAGCGTCCCGGCGTTGCAGATGATGCCGGCGGCGAATTCCTTCGAATACCCGGCGCGCACCATGCCCGTGATGACGATCGAGCCGACGGCAACCACCGTGGCGGGCGACGACCCCGACACGGCCGCAAACAGCATGCACGCGAGGACGGACGCGAGACCCAGGCCGGCGCGCAAGTGACCAATGCAGGCGTTGGCGAAGCGAATCATGCGGCGCGCAACACCGCCGGTCGTCATGAACGCGCCGGACAGGATGAAGAACGGGATCGCGAGCAGCGTGAACTGCGACGCGGTCTCGTAGAGCTTCAGCGCCTGCGACGCCATCGACTCGTGGCCGAAGAACAGGATCGTCAGCAGCGACGAAAATCCGAGCGACACGGCGATCGGCATGCCGATCGCCATGAACACGAACAGTGCGATGAACAGGAACGCGATCGTCATCGATCGCGGGCGTCGGGTGCCCCGGGTGGGTGCGGCTCGGTCTCGACCTGCTCGAGGATCGCGGCCGCTTCGTCGCCGAGCAGGTGCGCTTCGCTACCGGTGACGATGCGCCACAGGAC
>DASSEA010000317.1:0-3216 GCA_035696805.1 Casimicrobiaceae bacterium | reverse complement strand
GGGTTACGAGCAGGTGATCGGCAAGGTGTTTCGCGGCGGGCTCGACCTGTCGGGAGGCGAGTGGCAGAAGATCGCCATCGCGCGCGCGTACATGCGCGACGCGCAGCTCCTGATCCTCGACGAGCCGACGGCCGCGCTCGACGCGCGCTCGGAATTCGAGGTCTTCCAGCGCTTCAAGGAATTGAGCCGCGACAAGACCGCGGTGCTCATCTCGCATCGCTTTTCGAGCGTTCGCATGGCCGATCGCATCGTCGTGCTCGCCGACGGGACGGTCGAGGCGGTGGGGACGCACGACGAACTGCTTCGGCAAGGGGGGCGCTACGCCGAGCTGTTCGAACTGCAGGCCGCGGGGTATCGCTGATGCAACGCGTCGCCGTCGTCGGCGCAGGCATCGTCGGACTCGCGTGCGCGAGCCACCTGCAGCAGCGCGGGTTCGACGTCGCGCTCGTCGATCCGCTGCCGCCCGGAGAATCCTGTTCGTTCGGCAATGCCGGTTGCTTCAGCCGCGCGTCGTGCGTCCCGCTCGGTTTGCCCGGACTCTGGAAACACGTACCGGGCTGGGTGCTCGACCCGACGGGGCCGCTGTCGATCCCGTGGCGCTATGGATGGCGGATCGCGCCGTGGCTCTGGCGCTTCCAGCGCGCATCGTCAGCCGCCCATGTCGAACGCATCGCCGATGCGCTGCACGCGCTGTTGACGGTCACCCTCGACCAATGGCGCCCGCTCGCGCAATGGGCCGGCGTTCCCGAACTCGTCGTGCAGAACGGGTACGCGTTCGCGTACGAAAGCCGAGCCGCGTTCGACGCCGATGAGCTCGGACGCACGATCCGTCGACGCCGCGGCGTGCAGATCGAGGTGCTCGAAGGCGCCGCGATTCGGGCGTTCGATGAGGCGCTGTCGGCGACGCTCACCCACCTCGTGCTGTTGCCCGAGCAGGGTCACTGTCCCAATCCGTTGCGGCTGTCGCGCGCGCTCGCAACGCGCCTGCGGGAAGGCGGTGCGCGTTTCCTCGAGCGTCCGGCGATCGGGTTCGACATCGCCGACGGTCGTGTGACCCGCGTGCTGACCGAAGACGGCGCGCTCGACGTCGACGCTACCGTCATCGCGGCGGGCGCGCAGTCCAAAGCGCTGGCCGCGCGGCTCGGCAACGACGTCCCGCTCGAAACCGAGCGCGGCTATCACGTGACGATCGCAGCGGCGGGTGTCGCGCCCCGCATCCCGATCGCGTCGGGCGAAGGCAAGTACTTTGTCACGCCGATGGAAACGGGACTGCGCATCGCCGGCACCGTCGAACTCGCCGGACTCGATGCGCCGCCCGCATGGCGGCGCGCCGACGCGCTGCTCGAAAAGGCGCAGCGCCTGCTGCCCGGCCTGCGCGCCGGCGGCGTCGAACGCTGGATGGGCCATCGCCCGTCGCTGCCAGACTCGATGCCGGTCATCGGCCGATCCAGGCGCGCAGCCAACGCATTCCTTGCCTTCGGCCACGGCCATGTGGGTCTCACCGCCGCCGCACCCACCGGCGAGATCGTGGCGGACCTCGTCGGCGGTCGTGCCCCGTTCATGGACATCGAGCCGTTTTCCGCAGAACGTTTCTGACGCTCGCGCGGACCGACCTCACCGTCGCGACGTGCGCGCTCGCGGCGTCGGTTTGACCATCCCGGCCGCGACCGCTACGCTTCCCGCGCGATCGCCAGCCCGCTTTCCACGATGACCGTCGAATACCTGAAGAAGGCCGCGAAGACGCCGGAAACGGAGTCGCCCGCCGCGCGCGAGACCGCCGCACAGATGCTCGCCGACATCGAGGCGCGCGGCGAGGCGGCGGTGCGCGATTACGCCGCACGTCTCGATGGGTGGACCGGCGACATCGTGATGACGCCCGACGAGGTGACGCGCCGCACTCGCGACATCGCGCCATCGGTCAGGCGCGACATCGACTTCGCGACCGAACGCGTGCGCCGCTTTGCCGAAGCGCAGCGCGCATCGATTCGCGAATTCTCGACCGAACTCGAGCCCGGACTCGTCGCCGGTCAGCGCCTGGTGCCCGTGAACGTTGCCGGCTGCTACGTGCCGACCGGGCGCTACGCACACATCGCGTCCGCCTACATGTGCGTTGCCACCGCCAAGGCGGCCGGCGTGCCCATGGTCATCGCCTGCTCGACGCCGTATCGAGGGCAGGGCGTTCACCCGCACGTGCTCTACGCGATGCACGTGGCCGGCGCCGACGTCGTGATGACGCTCGGCGGCGTGCAGGCGATCGGAGCGATGGCGCATGGCCTTTTCACCGGCAAGCGCGCAGACATCATCGTCGGCCCGGGCAACAAGTACGTCGCCGAAGCGAAGCGCCTGCTGTTCGGCAAGGTCGGAATCGACGTGTTCGCCGGTCCCTCCGAGGTCGCGATCATCGCCGACGATACCGCCGATGCAGCGATCGTCGCGTGCGACCTCGTGGGACAGGCCGAGCACGGCCACGAATCGCCTGCGTGGTTGTTCACGACCTCGCGCGCACTGGCAATCGACGTCATGCAGCGCGTTCCCGAACTCGTCGACCGCCTGCCGCCGACGGCGCGCGACGCCGCGGGCTCCGCCTGGCGCGATTACGGCGAGGTGATCGTCGGCGACTCGCGCGAAGCGGTCGCAGCGGAGGCCGACCGTCATGCGCCCGAGCATCTCGAAGTGCACGCGCGCGATCTCGACTGGTGGCTCGCGCGCCTCACGTGCTACGGATCGCTGTTCCTTGGCGAGGAAACGACCGTCGCGTTCGGCGACAAGGCGTCCGGGCCGAACCACATCCTGCCGACGATGGGTGCCGCGCGCTATTCGGGCGGGCTTTCCGTGCACAAGTTCATGAAGCCGCTTACGTGGCAGCGAATGACACGCGAAGCCGCCGAAACGATCGCGCCGGTCACGGCGCGTATTTCGCGGCTCGAGGGCATGGAGGCGCACGCGCGCACCGCCGACGATCGGCTGGACAAGTATTTCGCCGGCAAGCGCTTCGACCGCGGCGATCCGGTGCAGACATGACCGCACGCCTTCAGGGTGCGCGTTGAACGTCGCTGCGCTCTTTTCGCTCGCGGATCGCGTCGCGCTCGTCACCGGCGCGAGTTCCGGCATCGGTCGTACGATCGCGCACGCCCTCGCCGCCGCGGGTGCGCGTGTCGTGCTGGTTGCGCGAGACGAGGCGAAACTCGCAGCCGCGTGCGACGGCATCGTCGGGCA
>DASSEA010000316.1:0-4949 GCA_035696805.1 Casimicrobiaceae bacterium | reverse complement strand
CGGATGGGGGGGCGTCTCATCAGGGGCGACGGCAGAGTTCGGGGAGGCCAGCGCGCAATTTAGCCGATGTCGCCGAAATACCGGACCCCCGATGCGTGCGACGGCTGCGTTGAACAAGCTGTGATCGACAAACGCTCCGTTGTGTCGTTGAAAACGCAACAGGGCAGGGGGCAGCGGACGCTTTCGCCCGTCGGACGGCGATCCGCCGGAGCGAATGCGGGCGTACTATGACGCTGGCATATCCATCGGCCATGCCCGGGGCCGATTTTCCGACACCGGGTGTCATCTACGCGGAACGATCATGTCGTCGAGTAAGCATCACAAACGCAAGCTGGCCGCGGCGCTCCGGATGATGGGTACATCGCTCGCGACGCACACGGAATCCACGTTCAAGCCCTCGGGTGCGGCGTCGCGCACGCTCGACGAATTCAAGGCCCGCCGCGCGGCGGAAAAACTCGGGCTGCTGCCGCCCGCGAAGCACAAGGTCGCCGAGCGTTTCGAGATCGACGTCGACACCGCGCAGGTCACGAAGCTGCCGGTGCGGGCGAAGTCGCGCTGACGCCCACTGCCCGCGTTTTGGGCAGCCCACGGGGCGCCAACACCGACGTGGGGTTGCGTGCATTTCCACGCAACCTATCCACAGAAATTGTGGATCAGTGCAGCGGGGAACGGCCGGCGCCTTCGTTCGCGGGTGTGTCGTAGATCGACGGCCCGCCGCGGTCGCGGCGCGCAGTTGCGTTGAGGCGCGCGGACTGCGCATCGCGCGTTTCGCGTCCTGTTACCTTCATCTCGCGATCGTTCAGCAGTCGGTCGGCGAGCGTATTCAACGAACGATTGCCGATGGCACGCACGGCGAGGCCCGCGCCGATCGTCGTCAGCGCGAATCCGGCGAGCGAGCGTCTCTGCAAACCGTTCAGCGCGATCAACGAGCCGCCGAGCAGCGCGGCGGCTCGCAACGCCGGCGGCCAGTATTCCTGCACCAGCGCTGACCTCGGGCCGCGCGCATCGCCACCCTGCAGGCTGGAGATGTGCTCCGCGGTGTCGTACGCCACGAGGCGGTCGACGACGTCGGCGACCCCCCAAACGCTTCGCACCGCCGTCAGCAGCGGCGCAACCTCGTCCGCAAGAATCGGACCGCTCAGCGTGACGCTTCCGTCGCGCGCGCCGACCTGGATCGCGTGCGGATGCGATACGAGTCGACCCATGCGTGCGCGCACGCGCTCGATCAATTGCAGGTCGTCGGGCGCGGCCGCCGGTTCGAACAGCCGGCGCGCACGCGCCCGGAGTCCCTGCACGCGATGCGCGAAGTCGCGTCGCGTGACACCGACCGCATCGCGGGTGCTCGCGACGAAGCTGCGTGCCTTGTCGCGCGCGATTGCGCGCCGCCGTCTGCCCCGATCGGGATCGAGTGCGTACATTGCAGCCGCTCCGATCACGAGGCTCGTCAGGATCCGGGTGAACATCGGCTCGCCTTTCCGATCGCGTGTCATGAGGAATCCTTTCGTCGTCGATTGCCGTTGGGATCAACTGCGCGGAGATACGCCCGCATGGTTCGGGTTGCATCGACCCGCCTGCGTGGATCGACAACTTTGGCGAGCGACAATTCCGGCTGCAACGAGGGCGTGGCCGCGTTTCGGGTACGCTTGCGCGCTTTGCTCCGCAAAAAATCGTGCCAGTGACCGACACGGATTCACCGATCATCGCCGTCCGCGGCCTCGGCAAGACCTACGCGACGGGCTTTCGCGCGCTGCACGACGTCGATCTCGACATCCGTCGCGGCGAGATCTTTGCGCTGCTCGGGCCGAACGGTGCGGGCAAGACCACGCTGATCAGCATCGTCTGCGGCATCGTCAACGCGTCGGCGGGCAGCGTCCGCGTCGACGGGCATGACATCGTCGCCGATTATCGCGCCGCCCGCGGGCTGATCGGCCTCGTGCCGCAGGAGTTGACGACCGACGCGTTCGAAACGCCGTGGAACGCCGTGTCCTTCAGCCGCGGCCTGTTCGGCAAGCCGCCTGCGCCCGCGCACATCGAACGGGTGCTGAAGGACCTGTCGCTGTGGAATCGCAAGGACAGTCGCATCATGACGCTCTCCGGCGGCATGAAGCGGCGCCTGCTGATCGCCAAGGCGCTGTCGCACGAACCGCGGGTGCTGTTCCTGGACGAGCCGACCGCAGGCGTCGACGTCGAGCTTCGGCGCGACATGTGGCAGCTCGTGCGAACGTTGCGCGAAAACGGCGTCACCATCATCCTGACGACGCATTACATCGACGAGGCGGAGGAGATGGCCGATCGCATCGGCATCATCAACAAGGGAGAACTGATCCTCGTCGAGCAGAAGACCGAGCTGATGCGGAAGCTCGGGCGCAAGCAGCTGACCCTGCAGCTCCAGGACCCGCTGCAGGCGGTTCCCCCCGTGCTGGCGGGTTACGGCCTGGAGCTCGCCGACGGCGGCAACGAGCTCACCTACACGTACGAAGCCGCCGGCGACCGCAGTCCGATCCTTCCGTTGCTCGAGGCGCTCGACGACGCCGGCATCCGGCTGCGCGACCTGCATACGACGCAGAGCTCGCTCGAGGACATCTTCGTGAGCCTGGTGCGGGAGGCGCGATGAACGTCCACGCCGTGCGGGCGATCTATCACTTCGAGATGGCGCGTACGCGGCGCACGCTGATGCAGAGCGTCATCTCCCCCGTGCTGTCGACGTCGCTGTACTTCGTCGTCTTCGGCGCCGCGATCGGATCGCGAATCCAGGAGATCGGCGGCATCAGCTATGGCGCGTTCATCGTGCCCGGGCTCGTCATGTTGTCGCTGCTGACGCAAAGCATCGCCAATGCATCGTTCGGCATCTATTTTCCGAAGTTCACCGGCACGATCTACGAGCTGCTGTCCGCGCCGGTGTCGTACTTCGAGATCGTGCTGAGCTACGTCGGTGCAGCCGCGACGAAGTCGATGATCCTCGGGATCATCATCATGGCGACGGCGGCGCTGTTCGTGCCGCTGCGCATCGAGCATCCGGTGTGGATGCTGCTGTTCCTCGTGCTGACCGCCGTCACGTTCAGCCTGCTCGGGTTCATCATCGGCATCTGGGCCGATGGCTTCGAGAAGCTGCAGCTGGTTCCGCTTTTGATCGTCACGCCGCTGACGTTCCTCGGCGGCAGCTTCTACGCGATCGACATGCTCCCGCCGTTCTGGCAGAAGGTCACGCTGTTCAATCCCGTCGTGTACCTGATCAGCGGCTTTCGATGGAGCTTTTACGGTCTCGCGGACGTCGCCGTGCCGGTCAGCCTGGCGATGACCGTCGTGTTCATGGCGACCTGCCTCGGCATCATCGCTTGGATCTTCCGGACGGGTTACCGCCTGAAGACCTGACCACAGCGGTCACCGCCGGACTGCATTCCGGCGGTCGAAGCACAGTTCGCCGATGCGCGACATCGCGAGGGCGATTGCAACGAGCGTGAGCGCGCAAACGGCGAGTGGAACGAATGCCAGCGCCGGAACGCCGCTCAAGTCCCACGCCGCGCCACTCAGGAGCGCGACGACGACGGCGCCGCCGTAGCTCACGGTGAACATGCCGGCGGACGTTCGTGCGACGTCCTCGCCGCGGCACAGCAGCGGCGGCAGCGTGAGCCCGAGGATCAGCGCCGAGGCATCCGAGAAGCCGAGCAACGCGGCCCACGCAATCGTGCCCGACCCCGGCGCCCACACGATGCCGGCGAGGCACGCGAGCGACACGACACCCGACACCACGTACGGCCATGCGCGTCGCTCGAGGCGCCCGGCGACGACGAGCAACAGCAGCGACGCGGGCAACTGGCCGAGATTCAGCGCGAGCAGCGCATCGCTGATCTGGTCGTGGCGTCCGCGGCTGGCGAGGAAAATCGGCAGGAAGGCGTTGGCGCTGAAATAGATCGCGTTGACGCACAGGAACAGCGCGCCGAGCCGCCACACGAGACCGATGTGCCAGTCGGGAAGCCACTTGCGTGGCAGCGGCGCGTACGCCGCGTGCGCCGGGTCGGTGCGCGGTGCGAACGCGTACACCGCGCCGGCGATGATCGCGATCGGCACCGACCACGCCACGAGCGAGAGGCGCCAATCGTCGTCGACCAGCGGCAGCACGAGCGGCGCGGTCAACAGCACGGCGAGGACTTCGCCGACGAGGAGTCCGTTCGTGTACAGCGCCGTTCCGAAGCCGATGTGCCGGGGCAGCCACTGGCGAACCGTCGTCGGCATGATCGGCTGCATGATGGCAACGCCTGCCGACATCACGATCGTCGTCAGGAGCAGCACTGCGAAACCGGGACTCGCGCCGCGGAGCGCCGAGCCGACCGCCACGAGCAGCAGGCCGCCGACCAGCGCGACGCGGACGCCGAGCCGGGAGACCAGCAGCGAGCCCGCGAGCGCGGCAATCGCGAACATCGCGGGCGGAATGCTGCTGAGCAGGCCAACCTGCGTGGCGTTGAGGCGCAGGTCGTCGCGGATCATCGCGATGACCGGGGGCACCGCGAGAATCGTCAGGCGAAGTCCGTTGCCGGCTAGCCAGAGCAGCAGCGCGGCACCCGGCGCAGGCGCCGTCCGGTCGGACAGGGTGGTCGTGGAAGACATCGGTTCGCGGCGATTTAGAATCAGCGTTGGAGAGATGTACCACGACGACCACGAAACGGAATGGAACGATGAACGACACGACACACGCCGCGCGGGAAACGCTCGGCTTCCAGGCGGAGGTGCGGCAACTGCTGGACCTCATGATTCACTCGCTGTACTCGAACCGCGAGATCTTCCTGCGCGAGCTCATTTCGAACGCGTCGGATGCATGCGACAAGCTGCGCTTCGAAGCGATCGACGACCCGTCGCTGTTCGAAGGCGACGGCGCGTTCGCGATCCACGTCGACTACGACGCGGCGGCGCGGACGATCAGCGTCCGCGACAACGGCGTTGGCATGAATCGC
>DASSEA010000315.1:0-9845 GCA_035696805.1 Casimicrobiaceae bacterium | reverse complement strand
CGGCGGCACCGAGCTGCTGCAGTTCGTCCTTCGAGCGCCGCAGGGCTTCTTCGGCCTCGACGCGAGCGGTCACGTCGCGCAGGATCACCGTGTAGAAATGCCGTCCTGACTCCCGGAGTTGTGAAATCGAGGCGTCGATTGGAAATTCCTCGCCGTTGCGCCGCAGACCCGTCACGACGCGCAACGATCCGCCCATGCGCCGCGACGGGGTCGCGGCGACACCGAAGCGCGCGACGTGCTCTGCATGCGTCCGCCGGTAGCGTTCCGGGATGAACCGGGAAAGCGGCGCACCCACCGCTTCCGCGCGGGGCCAGCCGAACATGGCTTCGGCGGCATCGTTGAAAAGGATCACGCGCTGCTGGTCGTCGGTGGTGATGATCGCGTCCATTGCGGAGTCGAGAATCCCCCGAAACCGTGCCTCGCTTCGCGCGATGAGCGTCTCCGCCTGCGTACGCTCGGTGACATCGCGCACGATCGCCGTGTAGAACTTGCGGCCGCGATCGACGTGCTGCGAGATCGAGGCCTCGATCGGAAACTCCTCGCCATCCGACCGCAACGCATGCAAAACCGCGGCACCCATGCGCCGGCTCGTCGTACCGGTCGCACCGAATCGCTCGATATGCGCGTGATGCGCGTCGCGGAAGCGTTCGGGAATCAAGACATGGAGCGGCTGGCCGATCACATCGGTTCGCGCGTGGCGAAACACCTTTTCGGCGGCGCCGTTGAAGACGACGATCCGCTGCGAATCGTCGACAGTAATGATGGGATCCATTGCCGCTTCCACGATGTTGCCGAAACGCGCCTCGGCAATGCGGCGGTCGCGATCGGCGGTGCGCCGTTGCCGCGTTTCTTCATGCAAACGGCGCAGCGCCACTGCACCGCCAACGATCGCGCTGCCCGACGCGGCGAGCAGAAGCGCGGTCCGCGATGACGCGAGCACGCCCGCAAGCACGAGCGCCACGATTGCAAGCGCGAGAAATGCCGCAGCGCCGAGCGGTCGAGTCTGCCGTGGGCGCAGGCGCGCATCCATGGCCGCTAACGATACACGGCGTCGTCGACGGAAACCTCGAAGAATTTCCCTTCGGCGTCGAAGCGGGCGGGATCGTCGACGTACCAGCCAGCTCGCAGACGTGCCGGAATCGTGTATCCGCCGAACGTCGCCTCCTGATCGACGAATGCGCCAAAGCTCGTCTCGCGAAACGCCCCCCCGTCGGGATTGCCCCAGCGCGACATGGCGACGCTGCGCAACCGACCTTGATCGAGCCGCAGCGCCAGTTCCGCCGCATGGCCGTCGACCGCAAATCGCGCATGCGCAGCACCGTCCGCGCCGTCTCGCCACCACACGGATTCGTCGCACAACAGCGACGGGAGCCAGACCGCTTCCGCAGCGACGCGTCCCGCCGCCGAGCGCGTGACGTCCGATCCGTGGGCACGGACGAGCGATATCAACCGCAACATCTTCCAGCGCATCTCGCCTTCGCCGTCGACGAAACGATCGTAGCCACGCACCGATAACCCGTACATACGAAGCCTTGCGCGCCAAATCATCCCGCGGCCACGGACGATCACCTGCTCCGCCTTGAATTTTCTCGGGCGTCCGATCTTGATCAGCCCGTGCATGCGCAATCGCACCGCGGAGGCGAGCGGCGTGCCAGGTGCGATCGCGTGCGTGAGGTACCGCTGCACCGCCTCGGGCAGATGCGCGACCTGCTGCGGCTCGAACACGCGCTCGGTCGCCGGCACCGAATTCCACAGTGCGTCGAGATCGGAAACGCCGCTTTTCATTGGTTTTTTCGCATTGTTTAGGCATTGCAACAGGTGACATGGGCCCGGGGATAATTGAGCCCCCACGATCAGTCAGCGGAGACGCCGATGAGTTCGGTCGCCAACCTTGCGCAGGCGATGGGCAAATGGCGCTGAAGCGCTCGTTCCTGGGTGCGCCCGGACGGCGACCGGCTCGCGCTATGTGCTGGACGTGGGCGGCAGGACGCTCCTCGTCGACCGCGGGCTGTTTCAAGGGTTCAGGCAATTTCGGCTGCGGAACTACGCGCCGTTCCCACAATCGAGACGGCTATTCGAAGCACCGCCCGGGAGTGCCGCTCTACATCGAAGCGGACGCCGAACTCGCTTCCAGGCCGGCGACACGCCAGGGTGGCGCTGCGACGGGCCGGCAGCCGAAACGCTTTTTGATGCGCGACGAAACGCTAGGGCAGTCCCGGCACGAGACAGAATGGGCCTTGCGCGAGCGTTCCGGGCACGAACAGCAGCCTCCAGATACCGAGCGATCCGAAGGCGATCATCCACGCCGCCGCTAAAGCGCGCAGCGTCGTTCGCGAGAGCCAGCGGCGGATGCTGGCGAGCAGAACACCGGTCGCGGCGAGATTGGGCAACGTGCCGAGGCCGAACGCGAGCATGACCGCGCCGCCCTGCACGGGGCCGCCGGCGAGCAATGCCACCGGCAACACGCCGTAGATCAGCGCGCAGGGCATCAGGCCCCAGACGAGCCCCATCGCTGCGCGGCCCACCGCGTCCTGGCGCGCGAGCATGGGCTGCAACGCGCGAAGCGCGGGCGCAAAGACCCGCAGGCCGGTGCGCTGCATCGCCACGCTGGCGGGTAATCGCACGACCATTTGCGCGCCGAGCACCAGCAGCAGCCCGTTGGCCGCGACGTAGAGCGCGCGCTGGACCGGGAGCAGATCGACGATGCCGATGGTTGCGGCGCCCGCGCCGCCGAATACGGCGCCGAGCAGCGTATACATGGCGATGCGCCCGCTGTGATACGCAAGCTGCGTTCGCGCGAGCGTTCGCGCCGGCTGCAATGGCCGGACGGACGCTCCGTCGCGCGCACCGAGGGCGCCGAGCAATCCGCCGCACATGGCGACGCAATGCACGCCGCCGAGCGCACCGACAAGCCAGGCGCTCAGAAGAACGCCGATACTCACGCGGCGACCCGCGCGCTCACAATGGCAACGGTTCCGTGTCGTCGACGGGTCTCTGCAGGAGAAGCGTCATGGCCGACGACAGCGCTCCGAGCAGCCAGAACGCGGCAAAGCCGAACGTGTAAACCGCTTCGCGCGAGAGCGACAGGCGCATATTGAAGTCCAGCGGATCGAATAGGGCGAAGAACACGACTTCGGCGCCGATCGCCGTAAGGAATGCAGGCCAGATGACCCACATCACGCGTTGCATCATCGGGTGCTCCATGGGCACTCCATTTTCGCGACGGGTTCAGCTCGGGGCGTCGGCAGCGCCAAGCACGATCGACGCAGGCAGACGTTCGACGATCGTCACCGGCAGCTTCCAGCCATCGGCTTCGAGCGCGATCACGCGCCGGCCGGCGCCGATCTCGGGAAGCGCACCGACGTAAAGGCGTTCCTGGCGACGCTCGAGCGCCAGCGCGTACGACGGCAGGTGTTCGGCGGGACGACTCACTGTCATGCGCAAACGAATCGGCATTGGCGTCGTCTGCGACAGGCGCACGCGTATTTCGCCCGTTGATCCGATGTCGACGGTTGCGCCGACGGCAGGCATCGGCGCGGTCGCCGCGATCCTGCGATTGATCGTCAATCCGAGCTTGTAATAGTCATCCGCGACGACGTTGTCGGTGCGCGTGAGCGCGAGCCAGGCAGTGACGAGCGACGCAACGATCACGAACGCCGGACCGGCGGCGAGCAGCCACGGCCACGCGCGCCCGCCCTCCGCGAGTGCGCGAGGCTTACCGCGGAACGATGAACGTCGATTGTTCATGGCGTACGACCGCGGCGTCATCGACCGCCTGCACCGTCAGTTCGATCCTGTGCGCGCCGGGCGCAGCCGCAGCAGCGCCGGCAGCGGGCTCCAGAGGCGCTTGCAGACGCAGCGCGAAAAGACGTGACGATGCGGCCTTGAGTTCGATCGGCTGCGCCACGCCCACCACTTCGAGCCCCGCCAGACCCGACGCGCGTACCGTGTACTGGCGCGCTGCCTCGTCGGTATTCATCACCTGCAGCCGGTAGACGTTTTCGATCCGGCCGGGCGACGCTTCGCGTGCCAGCGCGCCGCGATCACGAATGACGTCGACCTTGAGCGGATTGCGCATCGCGAGCGAACCCATCGCGACCGCGGCGATGACGACGAGCGCGGAACCGTAGACGAGCGTGCGCGGCCGGAATACGCGCTTCCACGTTTCACTCGCAGTGAGTCCACGGGCGAGCGCGTTCTCCGTCGTATAGCGGATCAGGCCACGCGCGTAGCCCATCTTGTCCATCACCTGATTGCATCCGTCGATGCACGCGGCACAGCCGATGCATTCGTATTGCAGTCCCTTGCGGATGTCGATGCCGGTCGGACACACTTGCACGCAGATTCCGCAGTCGACGCAATCGCCGAGCCCGCGGGATTTCGGATCGACCGCCTTGGCGCGTCCGCCGCGCGGCTCGCCACGCGCGCTGTCGTACGTGATGACGAGCGTGTCCTTGTCGAACATGACGCTCTGGAAGCGTGCGTACGGGCACATGTACTTGCAGACCTGCTCGCGCAGCCACCCTGCGTTGCCGTACGTCGCCAGGCCGTAGAACAGGATCCAGAATGTTTCCCACGGTCCGAGCTGCCAGGTGATGGCGCGCACGCCGAGGTCGCGGACCGGCGTGAAGAAGCCGACGAACGTGTAGCCGGTCCACAGCGCGATCGCGAGCCACGCCGTGTGCTTCAGCGCCTTGACGACGAATTTCTCGAGCGACATCGGCGACGCATCGAGGCGGATGCGCGCCAGGCGATCGCCTTCGATCTTGCGCTCGATCCACGTGAAGATCTCGGTGTACACCGTCTGCGGACACGCGTAGCCGCACCACAGGCGTCCCGCGACAGCCGTGAACAGGAACAGCGCGAGCGCGGACAGGATCAGCAGCACGGCGAGGTAGATGACATCCTGCGGCCAGAACACCGCGCCGAACAGGAAGAACTTGCGCGCGCCGAGGTCGAACAGCACCGCCTGGCGATCGTTCCAGGTCAGCCACGGCAGGCCGTAGAACACGATTTGCGTCAGGAACACCATCGTCCAGCGCCACTTCGCGAACCAGCCGTTCACGGCGCGCGCGTGAATCGTCTTGCGCACCTCGTAGAGCGCGACCTCTTCGGTGGTCGGAACGATCGGGATCACCGGTCGCGCAACCGACCCATCCGCTCGCGGCGCGAGCGAGCCTTCGAGCAACGTGTCCTGCGTTTCCATCGATTACTTGCTGTTCGAAAGACCCCACACGTACGAGGCGAGCAGCTGAATCTTGCCGTCGTCGAGCCGGTCCTTGTGCGCGGGCATCCGCGTCACCGCCGACGCCTCACCCCGGCCGCGGGTGACCGTTTCGGTGATCGCGGCCTCGGTGCTGCCGTACAGCCACGTGCGATCGGTCAGGTTGGGTGCACCCACGAGCACATTGCCGCGCCCGTCGGCACCGTGACAAGCCGCGCAGTTCTGCGCGAACAACGGCTTGCCGAGTTGCGCTCGCAACGGATCCGACGGGAGTCCCGAGAGGCTGCGCACGTAGGCAACGACATCGCGCACGCCTTCCGCGTCGAGTACGGCGCCGAAGGGCGGCATGATGCCGTTGCGGCCGTTCACGATGCTTTCGCGGATCTGCGACGGATCGCCGCCGTACAGCCAGTCGCCGTCGCGCAGATTCGGAAAGCCCTTGCTGCCGCCCGCATCGGATCCGTGGCACTGCGCGCAGTAGTTGAGGAACAAACGTTCGCCCATCGCCCGCGCCTCGGGATCGGCTGCGACTGCCTTCGAATCCATCGCCAGGTATTTCGCGTAGATCGGTTCCACGCTTGCATCGAAGCTCCGCACCTCGCGCGCGTAGGAGCCGGTCGACGTCCAACCCAGCACGCCGGGGACCCCGCCGAGGCCCGGATACAAGACGAGGTACGCGAGCGCGAAGACGATCGTCGCGTAGAACAGCCACATCCACCACCGCGGCAGCGGATTGTTGTATTCGGCGAGGTCGCCGTCCCAGACGTGGCCGGTCGTTGCAACGCGCTGTTCCGCCGGCGAGCGTTGAACCCGCATGCGGCCGAGCGCATACAGCAGAACGCCGCACGCCAGGATCGACACGATCGTCGCGATCGCGACGTAGAAGCCCCATCCGTCGGCAGTGAAGTCGCTCATCGGCATGCTCCGCCATCACCGGCCGATGCGTCGGACGTCGGGGGCGCCATCGCGGTCTCGTCGGACAGCGCAAACGGCAACGCAGCCGCCGCGTCGAACGCATCGCGTCGGCGACTGCTCCACGCCCATTGCACGATGCCGATGAAGGTCACGAAGGAGATCACCGTGAAAACGCTCGACAGCGTCGAATAGAGTTCCATCGCTACCTCACGTTGCGCAGTGCAAGACCGAGGTCCTGCAGATAAGCAACCACGGCGTCCTCTTCGGTCTTTCCACGAAGCTGCTCGGGCGCGCCTGCGATTTCGGCGTCCGAATACGGCACGCCGACGCGACGCAGCGCCCGCATGCGCGCCGCGATGTCGTCGGTGGCGAGCGCGGTTCGCGCAAGCCACGGGTACGCTGGCATGTTCGATTCCGGAACGACGTCGCGAGGGTTGCCGAGGTGGACGCGATGCCACTCGTCCGAATACCGGCCGCCGACGCGCGCGAGATCGGGGCCCGTGCGCTTGCTGCCCCATTGGAACGGGTGGTCGTAAACCGATTCGCCGGCCACCGAGTAGTGGCCGTAGCGCTCGGTCTCCGCGCGGAAGGGCCGGATCATCTGCGAGTGGCAGTTGTAGCAGCCTTCGCGCACGTAAATGTCGCGGCCGACGAGCTGCAGCGGCGGGTACGGCTTCACGCCGGCAACCGGCGTCGTCGTCGATTTCTGGAAATACAGCGGAACGATCTCGACGAGACCTCCAACCGCGACGACGGCGATCGTCAGGACGATCATCCAGCCGATGTTCTTCTCGATCAGTTCGTGCGTCAGTTTCATGATGAGCGAGGACTTGTCATGCAGCCGCCGGCAGCGCACCGCCGGAAGAAGGAATCGGCGCCTCCGACGCCTTGCCGATCGCGGCCGTCCGCGCGACGTTCCACGCCATCAGCAGCATGCCGGCAAGGAACAGCACGCCACCGGCAAGGCGGATCGCGTAGAACGGATAGGTGGCCTTGACGCTTTCGACGAATGCGTAGGTCAGCGTGCCGTCGGGGTTGGTCGCGCGCCACATCAGGCCCTGCATGACGCCGGCAATCCACATCGCGGCGATGTAGAGGACGACGCCGAGCGTCGATATCCAGAAGTGCGCAGTCACGAGCGGCACCGACCACATCTGCGTGCGGCCAAACATCCGCGGGATCAGGTAATACATGCTTCCGATCGTGATGAATGCCACCCAGCCGAGCGCGCCCGCATGCACGTGACCGACGGTCCAGTCGGTGTAGTGCGACAGCGAGTTGATGGTCTTGATCGACATCATCGGACCCTCGAACGTCGCCATCCCGTAGAACGACAGCGAAACGATCAGGAACTTGAGGATCGGGTCGTCGCGCAATTTGTGCCATGCGCCGGACAGCGTCATCATCCCGTTGATCATTCCGCCCCACGACGGCGCGAGCAGGATCAGCGAGAACAGCATGCCGATCGACTGCGTCCAGTCGGGCAGTGCCGTGTAATGCAGGTGGTGCGGGCCCGCCCACATGTACGTGAAGATCAGCGCCCAGAAGTGCACGATCGACAGACGGTACGAATAGATGGGACGGCCCGCCTGCTTCGGAACGAAGTAGTACATCATTCCGAGGAATCCCGCGGTCAGGAAGAAGCCGACCGCGTTGTGGCCGTACCACCACTGGACCATCGCGTCCTGCACGCCGGCGTACGCCGAATACGATTTCATCGACAACAGCGCGATCGGCATCTCGGCGCTGTTGACGATGTGGAGCAGCGCGATCGTCAGGATGAATGCGCCGTAGAACCAGTTGGCGACGTAGATATGCGGCGTCTTGCGCTTGGCGATCGTGCCGAAGTACACGATGGCGTACGCAATCCACACCAGCGCGATCAGCACGTCGATCGGCCACTCGAGTTCCGCGTACTCCTTCCCGCTCGTGTAGCCCAGGGGCAGCGTGATCGCGGCAAGCACGATCACGGCGGTCCAACCCCAGAACGTGAACGTAGCCAACCAACCGCAAAACAATCGCACCTGGCACGTGCGCTGGACGACGTAATACGACGTGCCGATCAGCGCCGATCCGCCGAACGCGAAGATGACGGCGTTCGTATGCAATGGGCGCAACCTGCCGTACGACAGCCATGCGATGCCGCTGCCGATTTCCGGCCAGAGCAACTGCGCTGCGATGATGACGCCCACCAGCATTCCGACGATGCCCCAGACGACCGTCATGATCGAGAACTGGCGAACGACCTTGTAGTTGAAGGTATCCACCACAGCGGACGAGTGCGACGTTGCGAGGGCAGCGGTTGGCATGCTGAATCGTTTTGCGCGAAAAAAAAGAGACCCGGGGATGTTAGCGACGGCGCGTTGCGCGCGGCTTGACGGAAATCAATGCGGACGGTCGTCGTCCGCGAGGATGCGGTGCGCGGGACCTTCGAGGTCGTCGAACTGGCCGCTCTTCGCAGCCCACCAGAAGGCGGCGCCGATGAGAAGCGCAAGTACGACGGACAACGGAATCAGCAGGAAGACGATGTCCATGCGGGTGCTTCAGTGCACCGTCGCCAACCGCGGCATGCGGAGGGAGGCATCGAGCGAACCGGAATCCGGCCGCAATACACCGTCGTCGCCTTCATCCGGATGCGTCGGCGTCCCCGCCGGCGCTTTGCGCTCCTGCTTTCGTATGATCGTCGTCAGGCGCCAAGCGTTGCCAACCACGACGAGCGACGATGCCGACATGCCGATTGCCGCTGCGAGCGGCGAAAGGTGTCCGCTCGCCGCGAGCGGAATTGCGACCGCGTTGTAGACCAGCGCCCATCCCACGTTCTGGCGAATGACGCGGAACGTGCGACGCGCCGCGCGGAGCGCGAACGCGATGCGCATCAGATCCTCTCCCAGCACGACGGCGTCGGCCGTCCATTGCGCGAGCGTCGCTGCGCTTCCGAGCGTTAACGAGACGTCCGCTTGCGCGAGGCTCGGCGCGTCGTTTACGCCGTCGCCGATCATTGCAACGACGGCACCGGCGCACTGCAGTTTTACGACGAACGCGCGCTTGGCCTCGGGCGTGGCGCCGGCGTGCCAGTCGTCGATGCCGGCCGATTGCGCGGCGTGCGCGACGACTTCCCGGTGGTCGCCGGAAAGCAGCGACACTTTTGCGCCCATTCGCTCGAGGTCGGCGACGAACGCGCGCGCCTCGGGACGCACGGTATCGCCGAAACGCAGGATCGCAATCCATTCGCTCTCGCTCGCGAGCACGGCACACGATTCGCTCCGCCACGCCGGCGCGCGGGAGGACGGAAACGGCGCACGGCAGAATCCCGCAACCCAATCGAATCGTCCGCAACGGTAGCGGCGCCCGCCGACGATGCCTTCGACGCCGGCGCCGGCCACCGAAACGATGTCGCGGGCCGTGCGCCGCGTGCTCGTGTTCGAAAGCAACGCACGCGCGATCGGATGCGCGGACCCCTGCTCCAGCGCGGCTGCGAGCGCGAGGCATTCCGCTTCATCGAGTCCACCCAGGCGAGCGGCGCCGGTCAGCCGCACGCGTCCCGTCGTGAGCGTGCCCGTCTTGTCGATGACGACGTGCGACACGCGCGACAGCATTTCGAGCGCGTCACTTCGCACGCACAGTATCTGCCGGCGCGACAGTGCACCCGCGGCAGCCGCGAGCGCCGCGGGGGTGGCGAGCGACAGCGCACAGGGGCACGACACGA